>NZ_JBMFLY010000073.1:0-3838 GCF_049970955.1 Thermogladius sp.
GGCTCGACCTCGACCATCGGGGGCTCCTCCCTCGAGCAGGGCTCGAACGCGTACTTGCACCTGGGGTGGAACCTGCATCCGGGCGGCGGCTGTATTAGATCAGGCGGGACGCCGGGTATAAACTCTAGCTTCTTCAGCTCTTTCCTGAGGCTGGGTATGCTGTTGATCAGGGCCCTTGTGTAGGGGTGCAGAGGGTTGTTGAAGACCTTGTCCGCGTCCCCTATCTCGACTATCTTACCGGCGTACATTATAGCTACCTTGTCCGCTATCTCCGCTATCAGGCTCATGTCGTGTGTGATGAGGATTATCGACATCTTCAGCTCTCTCTGAAGCCTCTTCAGCAGGTTCATTATCTGCGCCTGCACGACGACGTCTAGAGCCGTGGTCGGCTCGTCGGCGATCACGAGTGGGGGTCTGAGAGCTAGAGCCATGGCTATTACGACCCTCTGCTTCATGCCACCGCTCAGCTCGTGCGGGTAGCTCCTCAGCCTTCTAGGGTCGAGACCCACCATCTTGAGGAGCTCGGCCGCCTCTTGGAGGGCCTCCCTCTTCGTGAGGCCCTTGTGTAGCATTAGGACCTCGGCGATCTGGTCTCCAACCGTGTAGACTGGGTTGAGCGCGTTCATGGCGCCCTGGAAGATCATCGATATGCCCTTCCACCTCACCTTAACCCTGAACTCCTCCTCCGGCATCTTCAGGATGTCCGAGCCCATGAAGGATATCCTGCCGCCGACGATCTTGCCGGGCGGGGGGACGAGCCTTATGATTGAGTAGGCGAGAGTGCTCTTACCGCAGCCGGACTCCCCTGCTATACCGAGTACCTCGCCTTTGTTGAGCTTGAACCCCACGTTGTCGACGGCCTTGACTATACCCTTCGAAGTGTAGAAATAGGTCTTGAGCCCCTCGACCTCTAGTAGCACTTCACTCAACTCAAACTACACCCGTTTCGCGCTAATGTATATGGATACGGAGCGTATATTTTAAAATGTTTTCATCTTATACCGCTCGCAGCCAAGAGTAGGGCCGAGCGCTTTGACGGGGGCCTCACTACTCTCTCCCCACACAGGCGTGTCGATGCGTGTAGTGTTCGTTGTGAAACGGTCTTAAGTCTCGTGCCCCCTAGATTAGAGGTTGGTGCCACGGCTTGAAGAGGGAGTTGCTCGACAAGTTGATACCCGAGTGGGCTAGAGACCTGTACTCGAAGAGGATGTTCTCGATCCGCGACCTGTTCAAGAACGACAAGGCGATCATTGGCATGGTCCACCTGCTCCCGTTACCCGGCGCTCCAGGTTACAAGGGTTGGAGCATCGACGTAATCGAGGAGCACGCGCTGAGGGAGGCGAAGATCTACGAGGAGAACGGCGTTGACGGCGTGATAGTCGAGAACATGTGGGACCTCCCCTACTACAGCGGCGCCTCCCGCATACCGCCCGAGGAGATGACCGCCCACGCCGTGGTGGCTAGGCATGTGGTGAAGAACGTGTCGATACCCGTCGGGATAACCGTTATCCACAACGGGGGGAGGGTAGCACTCGCGATAGCGAAGGCCTCCGGAGCCAGGTTTATAAGGGTCTGCCTCTACACGGGGGCGGCTGTCTGGGACACCGGGGAGTTCGACCACGGGGTGGCCGCAGACCTCGTGAGGCTGAGGAAGGCCCTCTACGCGGAGGACATCAAGTTCTTCGTAGACGTGGTCAAGAAGCACAGCGTGATGTTCCCCGGCATAGACATCGTGACGCACGCGAAGTGGGCCGACTTCTACCTAGCCGACGCTATCATCGTGACTGGGAGGATGACGGGCGAGGAGCCCTCGGTGGAGGACGTTAAGCTCGTCAAGTCGATCGTCGGCGACACGCCCGTGCTCGTAGGTAGCGGGCTCACCCCGGAGAACGCCGAGAAGCTACTCAAGTACGCGGACGGGGCAATCGTGGGCACGTACTTCAAGGTCCACGGACTGACCCAGAACCCCGTCGACCCTGAGAGGGTGAGGCGCCTCATGAGCGTCGTCAACAGAATTAGGGGTAAGGCTTGAGCGAGAAGCGCGTCTTCGTCTACGGCGACCTCAACCTCGACGTGATATACTTCCTCGACACGGACGAACTGGTGTTCAGGGACGTCTCGTATGTAGCGAGGAGGGGGCTTTACGCCCCCGGAGGAGTGGCGGGCAACCTCGCCGTGGCTGCGAGGAGGCTAGGCTCCAGGACGAGCGTGATAGCAAAGGTCGGGGAGGACGTGGTGGGGATGGTGCTGGTCAAAGACTTGGAGACCGAGGGGGTAGGGGTAAGGTACGTGGCCGCTACTCGCGAGGAGCCCACGGGCGTTATGAGCATATTGGTCAAGCCAGGTGGAGGCAGGGTCATAGTCGGGTACCGAGGCGCCAACAAGCTGAACACCCCGAGTAACGAGGTGATAGAGAGCGTTGTGTCGAGCGCTGACGCCGTCTTCGCCTACGGGTTCGCGGCCCGTAACGTGGACAGGGGCGAGTCGCTCGTGGGGCTCCTCACGAGGGCTAACAGGGAGTCGGTTGTAACAGGGCTAGACCTGAGCGGCTTCAACAAGGGGGACAGGAGCCTCTTGCTCAAGCTCAAGAAGAGCGTCACCTACGCGTTCATCAACCTGGACGAGCTGGAGGAGCTCGTAGGCTCGGCCTCCTTGTCGGCTGCCGAGGCGCTGTACAAGAGCCTCGAACCAGAGGTCCTCTTCCTGAAAATGGGGGAGAGAGGCTCGATGGCGATAGCCGGGGACAAGAAGGTGTCTGTGAAGGCGTTCAACGTAAGGGCCGTCGACACGACCGGCTCCGGAGACGCGTTCAACGCTGGAGTGCTCTACTCGTTGCTCGAGGGGTTCGACCTAGACAAGGCCCTGCTATACGGTAACGCGATGGGGGCTTACAAGGCGCTGGGCGTGGGGGCGAGACACTTACCGAGGTCCCTGAGGGAGCTCGAGGAGTTCATCGAGGTGGTAGGCAGGCTCAGCGGGCGGCACGCGCTCTGATCACGAGGAAGCTGGCGCCTGGTGCTAGGCCTAAAACGGGCGGCTCGAGGACCTCGGGCGACCCTGGCGGGCTGCGGAGGGTGGAGACCAGCAGCTCCGTCTCGAACCCCGAGAGCTCGAGCATCCCGGTTAACTCGCTCAGCGAGTAGAACCTGGCGTGCGAGTAGAACTTGTGCCCTCTCTCCTTGAGCCGGCTGTAGAAGGTGCCCCATGGACTGTCCCTAGGTATGAACCCCACCACCAGCCTGCCCTCGGGCTTCAGTATTCTCCTGGCTTCTCTCAGCGCCTTCAAGGGCTCGTCGAGGAAGCATATGGTTATGATCACGAAGACCCCTCCAAAGCTCCCGTCCGGGAACGGCGTGGACTCCGCGAAGCCTTTGACCACCCTTACCCCGCGCCGAGAGGCGAGCTCCAGTAACCTCTCGGAGGGGTCTAGGCCGACGTCTACACCTAGCGGTGCCGCGAACCTCCCGCTACCCACACCGATCTCCACCCAGGGCCTAGGGACGCCACGTGAGGCTAGCTCGACGGCCCACAGCTCGGACCTGTATATGTTGGGGTGCTCATCGTACCAGTTGTCGTACTCAAGCCAGAACTTCTCGAAGGGGTCGACTACCATGACGGCCACAACCCGAGTAAGTTGGGTCTCACGACTGCCCGCCCACGTTTACACGACAAAACTCGGCCGCGAGCGAAACGTGTGTGGGTGAATACGTCCCCGACCTACTCATCCACAGGCCTAAGCCTGAGTTGTAGGTCCGGAAATAATATTGTTCCAGGAGAACTTATATATGTGTCGGGTGAAACCCTTTGAAGGCCCTCCTCTTAAAGGGCCCGCGAGAGC
>NZ_JBMFLY010000074.1:0-3811 GCF_049970955.1 Thermogladius sp.
GTATATCAGGCCTTCCAGGGCCTTCGAGAACGTGTAGGTTAGGTGGGTCGCGGTCTGTAGGAACGAGCTACCGCTGTAAATCGTCCCGAACATTATGGAGGCGGCGATCACGCCAAGTGGGTGGTCTCTGGCCACTAGTGAGACTATGATCGAGGTGTACCCTAGGCCGATAGAGATCCCCTCGAACAGGTAGTGAAGGTTACCAAGCACCTCCACGCCCCCCGCTATCCCGGCTAGTGCTCCACTATAGCTCATGCTCAGGACTACTACCCTCTCCACGCCGAACCCTGCGTAACGGGCTAGATCGGGGTTTGACCCGGTGACCCTTATTTTGAACCCGATCTCCGTGTTAAACAACATGATATAGGAGAAGACGGCCAAGGCAATCGCTATGATCAGACCGGCGTTCAGCCCCGAGGACGGCTCTAGGACGGGTAGCGTGGCCGTTATTGGAGGCGACATGGGGTAGAGCTGAGGACCGGGTAGTCTGAGAGGGCCTCTTATTATCCACTGGAGGACCCTGTAAGCGAGCCAGTTTAGAATAACGGTTGTCACGACCTCGTTCACGTTCATGTAGCCCCTGAGAACACCCGGTATGGCGGCCCAGAGAGCCCCCCCTAAAGCTGCTAGTAGCATTGCTAACACGACTACGAGGGCTGGGTGCAGGGTCTGTTGTAGTTCGACTGCCACGTACGTGGCGAGGATCGCCCCCACAATGTACTGTCCCTCGGCGCCCACGTTGAGGACACCAGCCCTATTCGATATGGCTATCCCGGTAGCCATTAGCATGAACAGCGTGGCCTGCACGAGCGTCTGCATGAACCCCGGGAAGGTAGTCAACGAGCCCTGGACGAACGCGGCGTACCCGGATATGGGGTCGACGCCGGCCCATACCATCAATAATCCTCCAACAATGAAGGCTAGCGCGAAACTGGCCACCGGCGCGAGTACTATAGCGAGAGGTTTAACAGGCTTGGGCCTGATCCTGATCACGTACCCCATGCCCTCTCAACCTCCTCCTTACTCATTCGCTTCGCGCAGGACATCATCAGACCGATCTCCTCCATGCTCAGCTCACCGGGCCTGAACACGCCCATAACCTCGCCGTTACATAGTATGACGACTTTGTCGCTCAACTCGAGTACTTCCTGGAGGTCGCTGGAGATCAGCAGTACACCCGCGCCCGCCTCGCTCATCTCGACGATCGTCTTTCTAACGAAGTTGGTGGCGGCGATATCTAAGCCCGCTGTGGGCTCGTCCGCTATCACTAGGAGCGGCCTTCTTTCGAGCTCTCTACCCACTATCAACCTCTGTATGTTCCCCCCTGACAGCTTCCCCGCGTTGGTGAAAACGCTTGGGGTCTTCACACTGAACTTTTCCACGACTTTTTTAGCGTAGTCAACCATCGCCTTCTTGTCGAGTAGTCTTAGCCCGATCCTGTCGAGCAGGCTTTTCCTACCCTCGAGATGCACCTTCTCTAAGTATATGTTCTCGTAAACCGGTAGCTCGGTTGCAACACCGTATCTCAACCTGTCCTCGGGGATCAGGGATACCCCCATCTTGATCCTCTCGGCTGTTGGTGCGCGAGTGATGTCCTTCCCTTCTAGCAGAATTCTACCCCTCCACGCGGGTCTCAAGCCGTATATCGCTTCAGCGAGCTCTCTCTGACCGCTACCAGCGACTCCGGCTATACCGACGATCTCGCCCTTCCTGACGACCAGGTTCACAGCTTTCAGGGAGTCCTCTCCCCTGTCGCCCTTCACCCACAAGTCGACTACCTCGAGTAGTTTGCCGGCCGGTCTAGCATGCTTTCCGAACTTCTCCTCGATGTTAACGGCTCTCGAGCCTATCATAAGCGTTGCGAGTAGCTGCTTGGTCGCCTCATGTCTGGCGAGTTCACCTACCACCTTGCCTCCACGCATGACCACAATCCTGTCCGCGATCTCCATAACTTCGTCTAATTTGTGGCTTATGAAGACAACGGATATCCCCCTACTCTTCAGGTTGCGTATGGTCTTGAACAGCTCTCTCACCTCGATCGGCGACAAAACCGATGTCGGCTCGTCTAGAATTAGAACCTCCACCTTCCTGTAGAGCGCCTTCAGTATCTCAACTTTCTGCTTTTCGCCTGCCGACAGCTCGTATGCCTTCTTCAAGGGGTCTACGTAGAGCCCGATGGTTCTCATAAACCCGTCAATCTCCCTAGCCAGCTTCTCCAGGTCGTAGAAAACTCTAAACTTCTCTGCCCCTAGAACTACGTTCTCGGCTACCGTCAAGTCGTCCACTAGCGTGAAATGCTGGTGAACCATCCCTATACCGTTCTCTATAGCGTCGCGTGGCGAGCGGTGCGACACTCTTCTCCCTTTAACGTATATCTCGCCCTCGTCGGGGAGGTACAGACCGTAGAGAACGTTCATCAATGTGGTCTTACCGGCACCGTTCTCGCCGAGTATGGCTAGAACTTCGCCCCTACAGATCTTGAGGTCGACGTGGTCGTTGGCTACCACCCCTGGGAACCTCTTGACTATGCCTCGCATCTCGACTATGGCTTGACACTCGCGAGAACTCATGGAGAGCCACCGCTAAGGTAAATGGGTAGAAAAAACTAAGGAGTGAACCCAGTGCTTATAGTCCCGTTTATGATCCCCCTGATTATATCCTGTGCTTTCTGCCACAAATCGTTTGGACACGCACTACCCTGTATCAGCTTAATCCCGCCGTTGGCTAGGTCGGCCCAGTAGTACTGGCCCCCACTAGCTAATTTCCCCGACAGGTAGTCGTTGTAGAACTGGGAGTACACGGCGCTCCAGTCCCACACCTCCCCTACCAGCAACTGCTCGGCGTATAGCTCTGGGTGATACGTCGAGCTCGGCATTATGAGGACGCCGGGGAACTCCTTCACAGCGCTTATGGCGCCGAGCTGGACTCCGTCACCCATGGACTTTATGACGTCTACGTGGTACTGCTGTATGAGGCTCTCGGTGGCCAGTTTAGCCTTTGTCACGTCGTGGAAATCACCGGTATATACCACGTGTAAGACCTTGTCTGGGTCGTAGCCAGCGTACCTTATACCGTTCCTCAGGCCGATCTCGCATAGGCCGAGCTCGGACACGTTCATTCCGGCTACGTAGCCTATCTGCTTCGTCTTAGACACCTGGATGGCTATATACCCCTCGACGAAGCAGGACTGGTCGGTCCTAATGTTGGCCCCGCTTACCTGCGGGCCCACGTACTCCTTAGCTCCAGCTATAGCTAGGTAGTAGACGCCAGGAGTCTGGCTGGCTATCTGTGCGAAGGGCGGGCCGAACTGAAAGCCGACACCTATGATTAGTTTGTATCCCTGCTGTGCGTACGACTTCGCTACGCTAACGATCTGCGTGGGGTCGTACACTCCTTGAACCCAAGCGTACTTGACTTCGGGGTGGGCTCCGACAAACGATAACATCGACTGATACCCGGCCTCGTTCCATGCCGTATCTGTTATGCTTCCAGGAAAGATGAATGCTATCGCGACCTGCGTAGGTGTCGTGACTGTTGCACCTGGTCGCGTGACATTAGCGACGTAGTAGCCTACGAGGCCTGCGACAACGGCTATTATTACTATAATTGCTACCAACAAGCTCCTACTCATACCTCTCGCCTATAGTTGTATATTTTCTAAGTCGGTGTATATAAACGTAGTCTTTTTTTATATGCTTTATTACAAAAAACCCAAAATTAGCACAACTAGGTAGACGTTCGAGCCGGTCAGAATATTAGGAGTTAAAGAGATCACGTGATGTCTGGTCGTGTCGATGGCGGTGGCCGGGAT
>NZ_JBMFLY010000075.1:0-3747 GCF_049970955.1 Thermogladius sp.
AGACTATGTGGGCGGACGCGGCCCCGACCCCGTGGACGGCTATCGAGACCGGCACGCCGGAGTACTCCCCGGTGTACACGTAGAAGCCCCTGTTCTCGTTGACCAGCCTCGGGTTTGAGAGGAGGTCCTTTAGTAGGTGGGCTCTCTTAGGGTCGCCGACGGTGACGACCCTCTCGGCGACGTCGCCGGGCTTTGCGAGTATGTGTAGAGGCCTACTAAAGTAGCTCATGGCGCCATCCTCTTATAGAGCTCCTCCGCCATGTCGCTTACCCTGACTACCTTCCCCAGCCCCAGCTTCGAGGCGATCACGCTGACCTGCAACGGTATGTAGCCGTTGGATTCGAGGAATGCCACGTCCCCGATGACCTCCTCGGGCGTACCCTCCCTGATTATCCTGCCCTGGCTCATGAACACCACTCTGTCGGCGAGCTCGGCGATTAACTGGAGGTCGTGGGCTATTAGTACGACAGAGTGCCCCTTCTTCGTCAGCTCCCTGAATATCTCGAGGAGGTTGAGGCTCCTCTTGTAGTCGATCCCGGCGAAGGGCTCGTCCAACACGAAGACGTCCGGTTTGAGGGCTAGCACCGTGGCTATCGCCAGCCTGTGCCGTTCGCCGAAGCTTAGGACGTGCGGGGATACGTTGAGCGGCTTCTTGAGATCCACCACCTCGAGAGCCCACTTGATCCTCTCCTCGATCTCCTCTGTTTTGAAACCGAGCTTCTTGAGCCCCACGCTCAGCTCGTCCCTGATGGTGGCCGAGTAGATCTGCGAGTCCGGGTTCTGGAAGACGTAGCCCACGTGCCTCGCCAGCCTCGATGTGGGGACTCTCCTCGTGTCCATACCGAGCACTCTGACCTCACCTCTCCACGGCTTTAAGAGACCGTTGAAGTGCTTGGCGAGCGTTGTCTTGCCGGCACCCGACTCGCCTATGACACCGACGAACTCGCCCCTCCTCACCGTGAAGTTGACGTCCTTCAAGACCCAGTCCTGCTTCTTGTTGTACTTGAACCAGACACCCTTCGCCTCTATCAGGACCTCGCTCAACCTACCTCCCCCCTCTCAGCATCCCCTTGATCAGCTCCACCGCCTCGCGGGCTGTGACCGGTATTCTATCTACCCTGACCCCCTTGTCCATCAACTTATAGAAGACCTCGGAGATCATGGGTGGTCTCACGCCCACCCTCTTGACCAACTCGTAGTTAGAGAACACCTCGCTGGGCTTGCCCACCGCGACAAACTCCCCCTTGTCCATTATCACGATCTTGTCCGCGATCTCGCTAGCCCACTCGATCCTGTGCTCAACTACGATTATCGTCATATGGTAGTCCCTCTTGAGCCTGTCGAGAAGGTCGAGAACCCTCTTAGTTCCCCTGTGGTCTAGCATGGAGGTGGGCTCGTCGAGTATCATCACTTTCGGCCTGAGAGCCAGCACGGAAGCTATCGCGAGTATCTGCCTCTCCCCGGCCGACAGGCTCCACGGCGAGAGGTCCTTCTTCTCCCACAGGCCCACGTACTTTATAATCTCCTCCGCCCTCTCCCTTATCTCGTCTGGTGGGAGGCCGAGGTTCTCGAGCCCGAATATTACCTCCTCGAGGACGGAGGGCATGATAATCTGCGAGTCGGGGTTCTGGAAGACGAAGCCTATGTCCCTCACTATCTCTTGGGGCTGCAGCCTTAGGATGTCCTTTCCTAGCACCCTAACCGTGCCCTTTATAGTCCCTTTGATCATGTTGGGGATAATACCAGTCAGTATGTACATCAGGGTGGACTTCCCGCACCCGGAGGGGCCCATTAGTACGACGAACTCCCCCCTCTCAACTGTTAAGTTGAGGTTCTTGAGCGTCCAGTCTTCGGCTAGTAGGTACTTGAACCACAGGTCTTTGATCTCAACTGCGGGTGCGCTCATCTCCAGCCCTCCACGTAAGTGTAGGTAGAGAACCCGACCAGCTTCAATGCGATTATAGATAGGTAGAAGGCCGCTAGCACGACCAGCGCTATTGTGTCCCTCCGACTCCACTTCAGGGGCTTCATGTAGCTCCTCTTACCCGCACCGAAGCCCCTAACCATGAGGGTTATAGCGGTCTCCCACGTTATGCTCATGATCCTTATTATCAGGGGGACGAAGACGGGGATGGTGTAGGCTATCCTCTTCACCGGGTTAGGAGAGTCGACTTCTATACCCCTGGACTTCTGGACATCGATTATCTCCTTGAGCTCCTTGAAGGTGATCGGCAGCAGCCTCAGCGAGAGGAAGAGCGTGAAGCCCGCCTTATACGGCAGTCTGAGCTTGTCGAACGTCTGGACAAGGTCGTATGGCTTGACCGTCGAGAAGAAGAGCAGCATGGCGGTGATCGGATTTACAATTAGGAAGAACTTGCCCGTCCCGACCAGCAAACCGACGTCCGTCACCACCAGGTTGGCAAAGCCTATGTAGAACAGGGGTCTGCCCACGTTCTGGTAGAAGCTCGCCCACACGAGTATGGTGACTATGAAGAACACTACACTGTAGGTTATGGTTATTAGCAGCCTCGCCAGAGACAACCTGGCTAGTACGATCCCCACGATCAGGCTTATGAAGACGAACACGCCTACGCTCCCGTCGAACTGGGTAGCGATCGAGGCGGCGAGTGCGAGTATAAACCAGGCCAGCTTTACTCTCGGGTCCAGCCTGTGTATAACGCTGTCGGCCTCGTAGTATAGACCTATCTCACCGCTCAACTCCACCACACTCGAGTAAATCTTGGCGAACTTCGCGGATTTTCTCAAACACTATGTGCTTGAGCCTATTAAACTCCGCGCTTTTGTTCACGGCCCTCCCCGAAACGACTACCAGCACCGGCCTGTAGTACTGGTGGTCGTAGACGAGGCTGAAGGCCGCGTCGGTCGGGGACATCTCGCTGGGGTCGGCCCAAGGCGGGGGCTCCCAGAGGACTACGTCTGCTGGCGCGCCCGGCGCTATACCGCTGTACTCCCACCCGAGCGCCCTACTACCCTCCCAGACGCTACTCTTTAGCAGGGCGTACACGTCCAGCGGCACAGGCCGCGCGTACCTGCTCCCCTGAGCGGCCAGAGCTACCTTCATCTCGAAGAGCGGGCTCATCACACCGGCTGTGAGAGGCCCGTCTGTGCCGACTGTTACAGGCACGCCTCTCTCGATGTACTCGAGGACCCTCGCGACGCCGGAGCCCCAGCTCATGATCGTGAACGGGCAGTACGACACGTAGGGCCTGCTCCTTGCCAGTAGCTCTAGGTCCCTGTCGTCGACGTAGACAGCGTGGGCCAGGAGGGGCCTCACCGATAGCAGGCCCAGCTCGTCGGCCAGCTGCGCAGGCGTCTTGCCGTACCTCTCCTTAGTGAACCTGACCTCGTCCAGCGACTCCGCGAAGTGGATGTGTATCTTCACCCCCTGGTCGCGGGAGGCCTCGACAGCCCTCTTGACAGAGTCGAGGGATACCGAGTAGAGGGCGTGGACCCCTATCATGCCCCTGACAAGCTCGTCGCTCTTGTACCTCGCCGCGAACCTTATGGAGTCCTCTATACTGTGCTTCGGCGGCCCCTCGAACAGCTCTATGACGCCTAGGCTCAGCGAAGCCCTCAAACCCACTTCCTTGGTGGCCTTCGCAACCTCGTCCTCGTAGAAGTACATGTCGCCGTATAGTACAACGCCGTTTTCCACGAGCTCGACTAGCGCGGCGAGAGCCCCGTAGTAGACGTGCCTGGGCTTAAGGCAGCTCTCCATCGCCCAGA
>NZ_JBMFLY010000076.1:0-3703 GCF_049970955.1 Thermogladius sp.
GACCTCTTAATCCAAGCCTTGCTCTTGGGCGTAGACTCGACCTTGTTGACCAAAGAATTGACCCTGCTCAGCACCAGTTCGACTACGTCTTTTGTCAACACCCCCTCGGCGAGCTTGTTCATGAGCATGTCTTTCAGCTTGACCAGGTTCGCCATTGCGTCGTACCAGAAGCCCCAGTCATCCGAGAGGACGGAGGCTATGAGGTCGTCGTCGATGCACTCTCTACTCTTAGACCCCTCGAGGCTGCACAGGTTGTGTGAGTAGAGCAGGACTGCGAGGTCGACCAGGTCCTTCCAGTTGATCTCGTGTATCTGGAGCTTCTCCAGCACGAGGTGTGCCAGGGAGATGGTGGGGTAGTCGAGCTCGAGCAAACCCTTACCAGGCTTGTTACCGAAGTCTATGTCGTGGCTGAACTCGAGTTTGTCGAAGAATACGTCAACGTGGTAGAGGTCCTGAGGGTGGTAGTAGACGAGCCTCTTGCCGGCGAACAGGGCCTTCACGTAGGGGTCGTATTTAAACTTGAGCTCCTTCTCGAAGAGGTCGATTATCTCCTTCCTCTGCTTGCTGTACCCTATCAAGTCGAGGTCTGTGAAGACGAGCCCCTCCCCCTTGAATCTCCCCAGCTTCTCGTACAGGCTGACCGCGCCCGGTCTGTCGACTGAGTGGATGTACACTCCTAGAGCCCCCAGTATTCTGAGCACGACGCCTCTCTCCGAGGCCTTCGAGACTATCCCGACAGCCTCCTTGACGAACTCGTCGGCGCTAAGAGCGACTCGCTTCGAGGACAAGGCTGTCTACCCCTCTATCTTGTAGTAGTTGACCAGCCTCTCCCCCTCGACCTCCACGATGTAGGCCTTGAGGACCCCCTCGCTGTACTCGCTCCCGGGGTTCACGACTACTGTCCTACCGATCACGTCTTGCCCGCCCGACTCGTGTATGTGGCCGTGTAGACCTATAACGGGCTGGTACTTCTCTATCACCTTCCTCACGGCCTTAGAGCCCACATGCTCGAACTGCGGTACGCCGGCGACCGTCACCACTCTGAGGTCCTTGGTGAGCTTGGGTGCCAGGTCCAGCATCGTGTTGTAGGGCGGGGCGTGGAAGTTGAAGATCGACTTGGACGGGTCGGCCAGCTTCGATATCAGTTTCTCCAAGTACTTCTCCAGGTCCTTCTCGTCTTTCTCTCGCGGGGTCTTCCAGGGGGTCGGGTTGACGTAGGGCGACGACACGACTTCCAGCTTCTCCACCGCGAAGACCTTTTCGAGGGGGTACACCACGCCCCTGTCCTCGTACTCCCTTATCACGTCGTCGATCACCCACTCGTCGTCGTTACCTGGCATCACGACCGTGGTCACGCTCCTCGTGTCGACTTTGCTGACGAGTAGCTCCAGCCACCTCCTCATCCTCTCGACCATCTTCTCCACCATCACCCTGTTCACAAGGTCTGGGTTGTTCTTCAGCTCCTCCAGCTCTCTCTCGTCGACCCTGACGTAGTAGGCCCCAGCACCCTCCAGCTTCTCCTCGAAAGCCGCCACCTCGCTCTCGCTCTTCATAACCCACCTCGAGCCGAAGTAGCGGGCCGTCCAAGTCCCGTCGCCGTGCCTGACGATCGGCACCAAGACCTTACCGGTCAAGTCGCCGGACAACACTAGGACGTTGGCCTTGTACATCTCTTGTGCTCTGATCCACTTCCTCCATACTAGTGTAGAGCCGTGGACGTCGACCGAGAAGAATATGCGCGAGACCATGCCAGTGCATCTCACACTCTATTTATAGTTTGAGGGTAAAAAACGTGGTTTTAGGCCGGGGGTATCTGCCCGTAGATCTTACTCGGGTCTATACCCTTCGCCCTGTTCTTGGCCATCATGTAAACGTAGATCGATATGCCTAGTACGCCGGCAGCGATGTTGACCATCTGGACCGAGGGCTCGGGGTACGACGTGTATAGCATGAGCCACCAGCCGATGGCGAAGACTATTATGCCCAGCACTGAGGTTGCCACCTTCGACTTGAAGACCGTCCGCTCGAAGATCTCGGGCCTCCACCAGGGTAGTAGTGTTAGTGCCAGGCCGACAGGCCAGACGAATATGAACAAGCTGAAGTCCAGCCAGGAGATCAGTGCTGTGGCGAGTGTCGCGCCCAGGTTCTCGTAGTACGTTATTACGGCGCCTAGGCCGGCTATGATGGCTGTGATGTGGTTGGCCCAGGTGGGGGCGGCGAACCTGGGTGAAACGGAGGCCAGTTTCTCGGGTAGGGCCCTGTCAAAGCTCATTGAGAAGAAGCCTCTCACGGCCGCTACCCAGACCGGTATAGCGGTGTTGAGGTACCACAGGAAGTAGGCTAGCCCTACTACGATAGCTAGGACTGGGTTCGGGAAGGCGATCGCTATGTAGAAGGGTACGGAAGGCTCTGGTAGAGGTTTGCCGGGGAGGATGCTAGACAGGACGTCCGGGTAGTTAGCCCTCAAGTAAGCGTAGGCGGCGAGGAAGTCGTAGTTGAAGACGTAGGGTAGTATGAAGGCGTTGAACAAGTAGAGGGCCATGACCACTGCGTAACCGGTGAAGAGGCCCTTAAGGTAGGACCTGCTTGGGTCCTTCACCTCGCTACCTATAAAGGTAGTAACCTCGAGGCCTGACCAGGCCCACAACGTCCAGAACAGCATCCCGTATGTACCGATCAGCAGGGGGTTGGCTGTGAGGACGGGGACGTTGTACTGCTTGCTTACAGTCTCGTTAAAGGCGACGCTCATTATCTTGGAGGCGCTGCCAGGCCCGTAGATGGAGTCGAAGGCCGCCATCCCGTTGTTGGCCCCCACGAAGGGCAGAGCGGCGAGCGTGAGCACTGTGACGATGAGCGGTAGTATCGTGCCTATTCTCATAGTCCACTTTATGACCTTGATACCGCCCATGTTTAGGGCCCAGAGTACCGCCACCAGTATTATCGATATCACGAGCTGGTTTACGGGGTCTATGAGAGCGTTGGATATGCTGATCAACGCCGGGTTGTTAGAGGCGACCCCGGCGACGGCGAGCGGGCCGCTGAACGCCTTTAAGCCGATGTACATTATGAACCCCGCTGTCATGGCACCGCCACCGCCCACAATGTAGTACCAGAACGGGATGTAGCCCAACACCGGGTGCAACGTCCTGGATACCACGACGTACATGCTGCTGGACCTCGGGAAGGATGCCGCTATATAGTAGAACGCTATCGTCAGCGGGAGGAATATCAGTCCCGCTAGGAAGAACGCCAGCGCTATGTTGCCGCCGTAGGTGTCTGGGTAGCCTAGTACTTTGACCGCGTAGAAGGTCATACCCGACGCGGCGGGGCAGGCTATAGACCACAAGGCTACGTCGATCCACGACAGCTCTCTAACGAGGCCTGACGCCCTTCTTACAAATACTACTTCTTCTGACATACCCCACCACAAGTGGATATTTTTCCCGGGAAGAATATAAATTTTTACGCCATGTAAGTAGGGGCTTTACGTGTATGGATGTTGAAAACCTCATTCGAGAAGAACGTAACGTGATCCCACGACCGTTCGTCCTCAAGTACTTTCCTCTAGTCCCTTCGAGAGGGCGGGGTTGTAAGCTCTACGATGAGGCGGGGAAAGAGTACATCGACCTCACGTCGGGGGCCGCAACCTACATAGTGGGGTTCAACCACCCGGACGTCGTTAGAGAAGTCGTAGAGCAGGTGG
>NZ_JBMFLY010000077.1:0-3699 GCF_049970955.1 Thermogladius sp.
GTCGAGGGCTTTGCTCACCTGAACTTCTCGGCCTCCCTGAACCCGGGGCACTTCCTGTCCTTCTCGCTCACTATGACGCCCTCTCTTATCGGCCAGTCTATCGCCAGCTCGGGGTCGTCCCACCTGATACACCTCTCGTGGGGGGGGCTGTACTCCTTGGTGACCAGGTAGAGGAGGAGCGTGTCCTCCAGCGCCTGGAAGCCGTGGGCGAAGCCCGGGGGTATCCAGAGGGCTAGGCCCGGCTCCAGGAAGACGCCCACGTGCCTGCCGAACCAGGGCGACCCGGCCCTCACGTCCACCGCCACGTCGTAGACCCTCCCCTTGACCACGTACACCAGCTTGCCTTGCTCCATGGGCTCGACCTGGTAGTGCAGCCCCCTCACCACGCCTCTCCTAGAGTAGCTGAGGTTCACCTGGGCGAAGCCCGCGGGGAGGCCCCTGGAGGCGAAGTCGCTCCCCTTGAAGAGCTCGGCGAAGAACCCCCTGCTGTCCGGGAAGACCACCAGCTCGACGAGCACTACGTCGGGTATAGCCAGCCTCTCGACCGACTTAACGGGCATACTCCGCGCACTCCCCCGCGAAAGCCCTCAAGGCGTCGCGAAGAGGCCTGACCTCCAAGCCCATACTCCTAGCCAGCGAGGTGTCCAGGCTCGAGTCCCTCGGCCTCCTAGCCTTGAGTACAGCACTAGCGATGCTGGCCGGCTTCACGAGGTCCTCGCTCACGCCCAACACCCTGGCCAGCTCCACCGCGAACCCGTACCTCGAGACCCTCTCGCCGGCGACGTGCAGGACCCCCCTGGGCCTCGCCTCGAGGATCCTCAGTATAGCGCCGGCCAAGTCTGGGGCGTAGGTCGGCGACAGGAACTGGTCTACGAACGCCTCCACTGTCCGGCCCCTGCTCAGCTTGCTCAGCGCGTCTAGGGCGAAGCCCCTCTTCCCGCCCGGGCTACACCCGTAGATGCCGCTCGTCCTCAGCACGAGGTAGTCTCTTAGAGCCGCTGCTACGGCCACCTCTCCCATCAGCTTCGTCAACCCGTAGTAGTTCAGGGGGTTGGGGTCGTCGCTCTCCCTGTAGAGCCCCTTCTCCCCGTCGAAGACGTAGTCCGTGGAGACGTAGACGAAGTACTCGCAGACGCCCCGGCAGGCCCTCGCGAGCTCCCTAGTGGAGACGTAGTTCACGTTGAGGGCGAGGTTCTTGTTCACCTCGCAGCCGTCCACGTCCGTGTAGGCCGCGGTGTGTACGACGACCTCTGGTCTCAGCGACTTCACGAGCGGCCCGGCTTCGTGGGGGTCGCTGAAGTCTACCCTGACCCAGCTCACCCCCTCTATCTTGGGCGGCCGCGTGGCGTGGTAGGTCGCGTAGACCTCGAAGCCCCTCCCCGCCAGTCTCTCCACTAGGCTCCAGCCCAGCAGCCCCGTGCCGCCTGTGACCAGCACCCTCGTCAAGCGCGACTCACCACGGGGTGTCCGCCAGGACGTACGCCTCGTCTACCAGGGGCCTCCACCACCACTGGTTCGCCAGGTACCAGTCTACAGTAGCCCTCAGCCCGGTCTCGAGGTCGTAGACGGGCCTCCACCCGAGCTCCCTCAGCTTCTCGCACCTCATAGCGTACCTCATGTCCTCGCCGGGCCTCCTCTTGGCGTACACGACCTTCTCCGACGGGTCGTGCCCCATGTACCTGACCACCCTCTCGACGATCTCCTTCACCGTGGCGTAGTTGCCCCGGCACACGTTGTAGACCTGGCTCCTGGGGGCCTTCTCCAGTAGTAGGAGTAGGGCCCTAGACGTGTCCTCGACGTGCATCCAGTCCCTGACCTGCCCGCCGTCGCCGTAGATCACGGCGGGCTTCCCGTGCAGTAGCCTTATTATAGTCCTAGGTATGAGCTTCTCGGGGTGCTGGTAGGGCCCGTAGTTGTTGCAGGGCCTCGCGATCAGGTACTTCAGCCCGTAAGTCCTAGCGTAAGCCTTTATCAAGAGATCGCCGGAGGCCTTGCTGGCGGAGTAGGGGCTCGAGGGGTTCAACGGGTGGTCCTCGGCTGCCTCGGTGCCCGACCCGTAGAGGTCCCCGTACACCTCGTCTGTAGAGATGTGGAAGAAGAGTGCGTCCCCGCCGTGCCTTCTGAGGGTCTCGAGTACGGTGAACACGCCGAGGACGTTCGTCCTTATGAAGGGGGCCGGCTCGTTTATCGACCTGTCCACGTGCGTCTCGGCGGCGAAGTTCACTACGGCGTCCGGCTGGTACTCGGCGAACACCCTCTTGAAAGACTCCTCGTCCGCTATGTCGCCTCTGACGAAGCCCACCCTCCCCTCTTCTACTAGGTCTGCTATGTTCTCGAGCCTGCCAGCGTAGGTGAGCTTGTCGTAGACGAGCACCTCGTAGTCCCTCTCCCTGGCCACGTACCTGACGAAGTTGCTGCCTATGAAGCCGGCGCCTCCCGTGACGAGGAGCCTCATCTCACCACCCTATATCTCCACCAGGCTGTTGTCGGAGACCACCAGCCTTATGTCCCCGTGTAGCTCCCTCGTGTTCCTCACCTTGGTCCTGGAGCCCAGCACGCTGTCGACGAGCCTCGCCCTGCCCAGGTCCAGCTCCGAGTACTCCATTACCAGGCTCCTCGCCACCCTGCCCGAGGAGACCCTGACCCCCTCCTCGAGGGAGGTGTAGGGCTCGACTTCCGAGCCCTTGGAGACCACGGCGCCCCTGCCTATGTAGGCCGGGCCGTAGACCCTCCCCTCGACCACCGCCCCCTCCTCGACGACGACCCTGCCCCTGACCTCCCCGTCCACCTCGCCTTCCACGCTGCCCCTCAACCTGTCCAGTAGCATGTAGACGGCGTCCAGCAGGCCCTCGTAGGTGCCCACGTCCTTCCACCACCCCTTTATCTTGGAGTACGTCACCCTGTACCCCCTGTCCACGAACCACTGGATCAACTCCGTCACCTCGTACTCGCCCCTCCAAGACGGCCTCAGGTCCTTGAAGGCCCTCGCGACGAGCTCCGGGTCCCTGAAGAAGTAGACGCCAACCACCGCGAGGTTGGAGACCGGCTCCCTGGGCTTCTCCACGAGCTTCACGACCCTCCCCGAGTCTAACACGGCCACCCCGAACCTCCCCGGGTCCTCGACCTCGGACAGCAAGATGTGTACGTCCGACCCGTTCTCCGCGAACTCCCTCGCGAAGCCTGCGACACCCTCCTCGACAATGTTGTCCCCCAGGTAGACAACGAAGGGCCCGTCTAGGAAGCCCTCTTCGACGGCCCTGTATATCGCGTGGGCTATCCCGAGCCTCTTCTCCTGGGTTATGTAGGTGAGCCTGGCCCCGAGGCGGGAGCCGTCCCCAAGCGAGCCCCTCACCAGGTCGCCGTAGTAGCCGACGACAACGCCTATGTCCACGACACCGGCGGAGACCAGGTCCTCGATAGGGTACTGGACCATCGGCTTCCCGAGAAGCGGGATCAAGTGCTTGGGCCTGGAGTAGGTGAAGGGCCTAAGCCTAGAGCCCTCCCCAGCAGCTAGGACGAGACCTTTCAAGGCTCAGCCTCCACTTGGTAGACGTACAAGCTGGTCTCTGCACCAATCATGTTATCCCCCCGCGTTTATTTAAGCCTATTTTGACAGAGAGCCCGCTACAGTCTCTCCACACCGTGTTTCCAAGCTCCGCGTGGAAAACCCTGCGAAGCCACGCCTCAGGCGAGGAGGGA
>NZ_JBMFLY010000078.1:0-3696 GCF_049970955.1 Thermogladius sp.
GGTGGCAAATACCACGACTACCGATGTTGCCCACCTCTTAACGTCCACACTCACTGTCACGCGTGATCACTTTCAGCTACCTCGATCATGTGCCCCTCCGGCAACTTCATCGGGGCATGTTGGTAGGGCTGGAGCCCATGGTCGGAGCTCTATCTTGGCCTCGTTGTTTAAAATCGTATCGTTTATTAGGAGTCAAAGAAATCAGTGGTCCAGGTGCTGGGTATGGGCTTTTAGCTACAGCGAGGAGAAGATCGAGGCTCTCAGAGTCGACAAGCAAAGGCTCAGGGAGATCATAAAAGAGCTGAAGAAGTGGAAGGCGCCCGCCACAGTACTGCTCTCGCTCTACGTCCCACCCGGCAGGCCCGTGAGCGACGTCGTCAACCTGCTCAGGCAGGAGCTGTCGATATCCGACAACATCAAGCTGAAGAGGACAAAGAACGCGGTGCAGAGGGCGCTCGCCTCGGCGATCGACAGGTTCAGTAAGATCACCAAGATACCCGACAACGGCCTAGTCTACTTCGCCGGCGAGGACGTCGAGACCGGCGACTTCATATCCGTAATGCTGATCCCGCCAGAGGAGGTGAGGCTATTCTTCTACAGGACTGACAAGTACTTCCACACCGAGTTCCTCGAAGAGATGGTCTACGAGCACAACGTCATAGGGCTGATAATTGTCGAGCGGGACGCCGCAACTCTCGGCCTACTGAAGGGGAACAGGCTCGTGGTCTTGGAGGAGATGGAGGAGTACATACCCGGCAAGCACGAGAAGGGCGGGCAGAGCCAGAGAAGGTACGACAGGATCATAGAGCAGATGGTCGAGGACTTCTACAAGAAGGTAGGCGAGCACGCCAACAGGGCCTTCCTGCCGCTACTAGAGCAGGGCAAGCTAAAGGCCGTACTCGTGGGCGGACCCGCCTACAGCAAGTACGACTTTGTTCAGGGAGACTACCTCGACTACAGGCTGAAAAAGATCCTGATAAACCAGCTCATCGACGTCTCCTACCAGGGCGAGGCAGGTCTGAGAGAGATGGTGATGAAGGCTCAAGACGTGCTCAAGGAGCAGGAGTACGTGGAGGGTCTGCAGGTCATCGAGGAGTTCAAGCTCCACTTGGCTAAAGACGACGGGATGGTCGTCTACGGTGAGGACGAGGTGAACAACGCGCTGGAGATGGGGGCCGTCAAGGTACTCGTGGTCTCCGAGGAGAGGGGCGACGTGGAGACGTGGTTGGAGAAGGCCAAGAACCACGGGGCTAAGGTAGTAGTGGTCAACAACGACATGCCTGAAGGCGAGTGGTTCTACAAGACCTTCAACGGCGTGGCCGGAATACTCAGGTACAAGGCTGGTTGACGTTAAGGTTTTTTACACGCGGAGTCCAAGTAAAATATGGCGGTCGAATTGTCCCTCCTCGAACCAAGGGAGAGGAGAGAGTACCTCGAGCTCATAGTTCAGGCAGGACTCGAAGAAGACTTCATCGAGTGGTTGAGGTTACAGGGTATAACCCACATCATAGGCAGGTTCGATAACGTACCACTCGAGTTGATCAAAGCCTACATCGCCGAGAAAAAGTTGGAGGTCGACGCGGAGGCTCACGAGGAGATACGTGAGACAGGGGAGGAGGACAGGAGGTTCATCCCGGCGAAGGAGAGAAGCAGGAGGTTTTATGTGAGCCGGGAGTGACCCGACCCATGGTCACCCACCCCCGGTACACGGGGGCGTAGCATGGGCACCGGGGTCACCTAGAAAAACGATTCTCTAGTAGGGTTATAAACTCAGTTACTCGCCGCTCTGAAGAAGTGCCTACTTGATGTCTATAGACGAAACCTTGCTGGCCTTGATGTTGATCGACGTCTCCGCAATACCGTTCGAGTACCTCGTTATCCTCCTCAGGCTGTCCAGTACCATGATGTGGAAGGCCTTCTCGCGGTCCGGTATGTTGGCTACTACGACCTTCGCGACCAGGTCGTCGATCCTGCTCACGGTCTCGCGCGTCTTCTGTATGACCTCCTCAGCGTCCTGCCTGCTGAGCTTGTAGAGAGACCCCATAGCGCTGTTGAGCAGGTCTATTAGCGACATGCCGAGGTTGTAGATGTCGTCGGCCATGCTAGACGGCTTACCGTACGTTATAACGTTCTTTGCTATGTTGACGCTGTGGTCGGCTATCCTCTCCAGGTTCCTCGCTATGATCCTGTAGTTGATCGTCTCAACGGGTGACGTGAGACCGAGGTCGTGCATCACCTTGACGTCGAGGAGCGCCATGGACAGCTCCCTGATGATCATGAAGTGGAACCTGTCCGCCTCGTCGTCTCTCTGGATGACCGCCTCCGCTAGGGCCTTGTCGCCGTTCTTGTAGCTGGAGAGGCTGTCCCTCAACATGTTCGAGACTATTAAGTGGAGCCTCCTCAGGCTGCTCTCTAGCGGTAGCTCGCGCAGGTCTAGCAGTATCTTGAAGGAGATCGTGTTGTACGTCTCGTCTATGACCTCTATGCCCGCCAGTTTTATTCTGACCATGCTCTTCAGGTCGCTTATCTTCTTTGCGAGGTTCTGTAGTGAGGAGTCGAAGGTCACAGTCAGGTTCGTGTAGCCCGCCAGGTAGAAGGCCACGATCGTCCTGAAGATCTCCTCGATCCTAGCCTCGCTGAACACCCGGATAGTGGCCTGTAGCTGCCCTATCTCGAAGGTCCCCGGGGTTATGACCAGCCTGCCGCCGTGCTCGTATATGTAGACGTAGTCGCCGCTCTTCAATCCCACCGCGTCGACCCACTCTTTGGGGAGAGTGACTATGAACGACGAGCTACCTGTCTTCTGCACCTTCCTCCTCTCTACGCTCGCCATATACGCCCCCTTTCATTACATACGTGTATTTCACACACATATCTTCTTAACACCCTTAAATACTTAACCGCAGGCTACATGACCGAATATATACACAAAAAACTTAATGTAGGAAAACCGAAGTAAAAGAACTGGACATCCAAACGGCCATGAACATACAGACAACAACCTTACCCTAAAGCTTTACAGTCGATGGCCGGTAGACAGCTTATAACCCCTTCAAACACAAGATTAGACTTGAAGCCGGGGTGGCCGAGCGGTCTAAGGCGGCGGGCTGCAGGGCACTCCCGGGTCAGGGGCTCAGAGACCCGTTTAACCGCGGGTTCGAATCCCGCCCCCGGCTCTAGCTCCACGACCCCCACCCCTCGACGCCTTCGACGGCCTCGTCGGGTACCCGGCCCTCCTCCACGTCTTTAACGGCGTCTTCCAACACCGTAATCGCCTTTTCTAGGTCTTCGAGCGGGATGTTGAGCGGCGGCGTAAGCCGGAGGACGTTCCCGTGCCTGCCCAGGGGAGTCGTTATAACCCCCCTTCTCCACGCACTCCAAGCGACCTTCAAAGCCTTGACCCTAGAGGGCCTTCTCGACCTCTGGTCTTCGACCACCTCTACACCCACCATGAGACCGAGGCCTCTGACGTCGCCGATCACGGGGTGTTTCTCCTGGACCTCTCTCAGCCTCCTTGCCAAGTAGTCCCCTAGAACACGGGCCCTCTCTACGAGGCCCTCTCTTTCTATGACCCTAATCGTGGCCAGTCCAGCCCTGCAGGAGACGGCGTGCCCCATGTTTGTGAACCCTAGCCCAGCCCTCGGCAGCGCCTCTAGTACATCGCTCCTAGCCACCACGGTAGACAAGGGGAAGCCG
>NZ_JBMFLY010000079.1:0-3593 GCF_049970955.1 Thermogladius sp.
GTCGAGGTCTACAGCTGAATCGGCTTTAAACTCGGGCGGGTACAATAAGAAGGCTAAAAGAAGCCGTAACGAGGTATTCTCGACTAGCGTGGTGGAGCAATGTTCAAGGACAAGATGAGCACCTACGCGGCTGTCGCCTTCGTGAATACCCTGGGATGGGGGGTCTACTACTCGTTTACACGGAGGTATCTAGTCGACGAGTTGTCGGCAGGCGGGGTTGTCATGTTGCTGGCAGGTCTAGAGTGGGGCATGAGCATGGCCTCGCTCTTTGCAGCCCTCCTAGAACAGCGCCTCGGCCGAAAGAGCATTCTGATAGGGAGCCTCTCCTCACTACCGATCATCGCATCGATCTTCATTAAGGAGCCGTACGCTTTCTCGGCTGTCATAAGCTTCTCCAGCCTCTTGTGGGCTTTGTCGTGGCCAAGCGTCATCTCCACCGTGTTCCAGAACGTAACAGGCGAGTACGGTAAGACCTACAGTAGCTTCACAGTCGCGACAGGGCTAGGCTTCGGGGTCGGAGCCCTAATATCTGGCCTCGTGTACAAGATAGGTGGGGCATTTCTCGTGTTCCTGCTAATAGCACTCCTGTTCGCCACCACGTTCGTGGCGGGCTGGGCCTTGAGCCCTGCGGAGAGGGCTAATCGTAGCAGTAGGGTCGAGTGGCGGCTGAGAAGCGGGGGGCTGACAGCCTTCCTCACGTCTTTAACTCTAATCGTATTCGCCCGCGAGATGTTCTTCGCGGTGGGCGCTGTAAAGCTTAGCACGAGTATAGACGAGCTGTTCCCACAGGTAGACGAGGGGACAAGGTACGTCCTGTACGGGCTGTTCTACGGCTTCATAGGCTCCCTAATAAGCCCCTTCGCGAGGCTGGTGTCGGGCCGTGTGGTCGACAAGTATGGTCCGTTAAACGTTTACATAGCGTCGGGCGCCTCCTACCTGGTTACCTACTGGCTGTTCGCCCTGACGAGCGGTATCGTGCCGGTCCTACTCTGGCTGGCCCCGATATATCCGTTCCTAGACACGTCAGTGTACTCGTACGTCGCGGAGAGGAGCGGGGTGAACAACAGGACTCACGGCTTCGGGCAGGTCATATTCTTCACAAGCCTCGGCGGCATCCTCCTCCTACCGGCTCAGCCCCTAGTGGGCTCCGACACGCTGAGAGCGGGGTACTTCATCACAGTAGCGGCCCTCTCCTCCATGCTCATTGCTTACTCGAAGTCGAGGAGCTAGGTGGAGCGCCCCCGTAGAACAGGCGCCCACTGTTCACTGAGAGCTCCTCGAGGTTGCGCAGGCCCGAGGAGCACGCGAGACTTTAGAGACGGCATTCCAGAGGCTAAGTGGAACGGGGCGACTCTAGAGGGCTCCACCTCGGGGACTGAGGCGTTGAATTCTAAGCTGCTACTCCAACCTCCAGGTCAGTGCTGGCAGAGACGCCCCTTAACACGCCTTAAACAGGTCTCGGAGAGTAGAACGGTCCACCCCCACCCATTAGGCTGTGAGGTCAAGGACAAATGGGTTAGGCGAAGGGCCCGGGCCGGGATTTGAACCCGGGACCTCCGGGTCTGTGCCGGCCCCCTTCAGGGGCCGTCCACAGCCCGGCGCTCTACCAGGCTGAGCTACCCGGGCCATTTCCCCTGCTTAATGGCCCAAGCTCATCATCGCTTTACGCTCTATGTCCGGGCCCTTTATCGGTTGATGAATAGTGTTGGTGAACCTATTAAATCTTCACGCTACACTGCGGTTTCCAGCCTTCGACCTCCGCGCACTCACATTATTAAATTCGGGGCGACTTAACTATACCTGAGGATGGTTTTTGTGTCGGCTAGGAGGAAGACTTTTGCGGCCCGCGAGGACTTGATCGACGCGGTAAAGGAGATCGCCAGGAGAAGGGGCTACAGCTTGTACGACTACGTGAACGAGCTTTTCGAGGTGGCTATCAAGGCAGAGAAGGAGGGGTACTCGATAACCAGTGTTGTCAACGAGTTCTTGTTCTTCAAGCAAATACGTGAGTCGGGCTTCGTGCTGCTGCTCGAGAACCTCTTCCAGGCCATGGTCAAAATGGCTTACAGGAACCGCCAGGAGGCGCGCGCGGTTTGGAGGGACGCGGGGTTGTGGATGGCCAAGTCCTTTAAAGCGAAGTACGGCGAGAAGGCCCTCTCGCAGTTCAAGAGCCTGGCGCCCTGGATCTTCTGGGACATACCCGAGTTCGAGATCAGAGAGCTGGGTAACGGGGTCGAGGTTTTCGCCACCAGCCCACGGTTTAGCCCGGAGTACGCAGACCTGTTCAGGTCCATGGTAGAGGGCTTCCTAGAGGGGCTCGGGTACAGAGTGGACTCAAGCGAGGTAGTGGGCAAGACGGTGATCGTGGCGGGTAGGTCGAGCAATGCCTGACGCGAGCAGGAAGAAGCTAATATACGTCTCGGAGGACGTGCTGGAGAGACTAGCGAGGCTGGCCTACGCTAGAGGCGAGTCGCTTGCTAAGCTACTAGACCGGGTACTGAGGCAGGTAGTAGAGGCCTTCGACATGGGCTACAACATGGAGGAGCTGATAAACCTCCTCAAGGTAGTAGAGGTAGAGAAGAAGCTCGGAGCAGTGTTCGTCCCCCACGAAGTGGTGGAGACCCTACTGGAGAAGACGGGCGACAGCGACGACGTCCGGAGGGTGTTCTACGAGGCGGGGAGGGCCTACGGGCTGTACATTAGGAACAAGTACAGTGGGTCGCTCGACATCGTGAGGTCTTTTCTCGAGAAGACCAGGTGGGACTTAAACGAGGTCTCGGTAGTCGAGCAGGGCGGCTCTTACAAGCTTATGTGCGTCTCAACGGTCATGAGCGAGGTCGAGACGAACATGACCGCCAGCTTTATCGAGGGCCTGCTAGCAGGGCTCGGCTATTCGATACTAAGAGAGGAGGTCTCTAAAGGCATAATAGTCGTTGAGTTCAAGGCCGAGCGGTAAACCTGGGCCCCTCGAGGGCGCACCCCTATCCGTGGTCTGTGCACAGGATCTAATGATCGGTTTAGGGTTGTGTACGCACCCTTAAAAACCAACCCCCTTTATCAATTAACAGTCCGAGTGTGGTGGTGGAATGAGTAGAGTAACCTATACGCTCGTACTCGCCCTAATACTCGCCTCTATCGTAACGCCAATAGTGGCAGTAGCCGGAGTCACAGGCAACCTACAGCTACAGGTTACCCCATCCAAGGGCTCTCCCGGCGACGTCATCGTAGTCACAGGCGTAGCGCCTCTAGGCTACATGGTCAACGTGTCGTTCGTCAACTACACAGGTACTGCGCCGGCCCCAGGCAACTACCAGGTCCTGGCTAGCACACTGGCGTCGGTCGGAGTGGGCGGTAAGTTCCAGGCAGTCCTCGTAGTGCCCTACGTCCCCTACGCGACTAACTACGCAGTGTACGCCTTCGTCCCAGGCTTCGAGGCAAACACCTACGACTACGTGCTGTTCACCTTAGTGCCCAAGCTGATACTCAACGTCACGACTGTAAAGTCCGGCGCTTTGGGCGGCCTAATACCGGGGTCGATCGTAAACATAACTGGCGTGGGCTTCACAGCTGGCGCTAGCGTGGCCATCTACATC
>NZ_JBMFLY010000080.1:0-3567 GCF_049970955.1 Thermogladius sp.
AACTTTAGTGGGAAAACTGTTTAATCGCGCTGATTCACTTGATTAGCCTTGAGACGGCCCTGAGGATCTTAACGTAGCCGGTGCACCTGCACAGGTTACCCTCGATAGCCTTCTTGGCGTCCTCCACTGTCTTTATCAGCCCCTTCTTCAACCCTGCGTACACCGTCAGGATGAAGCCCGGTGTGCAGAAGCCGCACTGGACAGCCCCCTCCTCTACCAGGGCCTTGACTATCCTCCCAGCTAGCTCGTCCCCCTGGAGGCCCTCGAGCGTCACCACCTCTCTGCCCTCGACCTGCGGCGTTAGGACTAGGCACGAGTACACGGGCTCGCCGTCGATCAGGACGGTGCAGGCGCCGCACTCGCCCCTCTCGCACCCCCTCTTCACGCTCGTGACCTTCAGCCTGAGCCTTAGTGTGTCGAGCAGCACCTCGTTGGGCTCGACGTCCACCTCGACGGGCTGGTTGTTCAGCTTGAAGGAGACCTTCACGCGCATCACCTCCTGAGCCTCCCCGCGACCTCCCTCAGGGCGTCCCTGAGTAGAACGGAGGCGAGGTGCCTCCTGTACTCTGCCGTAGCCCTGACGTCCGTGATCGGCGATATGTCTTGCTGGACAAGCCTTGAGGCGGTTTCAATAGACTCGTCGCTCAACCCCTTCTCGTTCAGGTACTCCTCTACGGTCGCGGCCCTGACGGGCCTCGGCGCCACGGAGTTCAAGGCGACCCTGAACCTCAGCTCTCCCCCTGGTCCGACCTCGACTCCCAGGGCCAGCCCTACTACAGAGAGCGTGAAGGCGCTCCTCCGGCCGAACTTCCTGTAAGCCCAGTACTCGCTAAGCCCCTCCACCACCGGGACCTCGAACTCGACGATCATCTCACCGGCCTCCAGGGCCGTTTTACGTGGGCCCAGGATGAAGTCCCTTAGCGGAATAGACCTCGACCCGCGGGGCCCCCTCAGCTTCACGAGGGCGCCGTGGACTAGTAGAGGCGGGGCGGTGTCCGCGGCTGGCGAGGCGTTAGCTATGTTCCCGCCTATCGTGGCGACGCTCCTGATCTGCCAGCTAGCCATGTTGTACACTGCTTGGTGGAGTAGGGGTAGCTTCTTCTTGACCACGTCGGACCTCAGAATCTCCTCCAGGGTCGTCAAGGCGCCGATCCTTACCTTGGAGCCCTCGTCGACTACGTACCTGAGCTCCCTCAAGCCGCCCAGGTCGATGACCGCCCTCGGCCTGTAGCGCCCTATCTTCAGGTCTACTAGCAGGTCTGTACCCCCAGCCAGAAACTTGTAGTCGCCCAGCTTGCTAGCTAGCTCTACAGCCTCCTCGACGCTCCTAGCCCTGTAGTACTCGAAAGAGGGTAGCTTGTAGAACATCCTATCACCTCTTTAAAGAGCCTATCAGCTCCAGGACGTACTCCGGGGTGATGGGAAGCCTGGTCACGTTGACGCCGAGCGCGTGGGAGACAGCGTTGGCGATAGACGCCGGGATCGGTATCAGCGCCATCTCGCCCACTCCCTTAGCACCCATAGCGCCGTACTTGTAGACGTCCTCCACGTATATCGGCTTCTCGATCTCCGGCACCTCCATAACCGTGGGTATAACGTAGTCCGTGAAGTCCGCGTTTAGTATAGAGCCCTTCTCGTCGAAGACGAGCTGCTCGTAGAGGGTGTAGCCTATACCCTGCACGACGGCCCCCTCGACCTGCCCCTCGACCTGGACCGGGCTTATGATCCTACCGGCGGCGAGTGCCGGCCACACCCTCAAGACCCTGACTACGCCCGTCTCGGTGTCCACCTCCACCTCGCTCACCACCACGATGTAGCTGAAAGCCGGGTAGGCGAAGCCCTGGCCAACCGTGTCGTCGAACTTGCCCTTGGGTAGGAAGAAGTAGCCGGTAGCGGAGAGCTCTACGCCCTTGGCGTAGGCCTCCCTCACGAGGTCCACCCACCTCATGTACTTCTCCGGGTTGTCCCTCGGGTAGACCCTCCCGTCTCTGAACACGAGCTTGTCGGGCTCGACCCCGAGAATGTCGCTGGCGAGCCTGGCGAGCCTCTCCCTTATCCTCCCCGCCGCGACCTCGACCCCTATGCCGCCGATACCGGTCCCCCTCGAGGCGTGTGTAGCCCCCGTGTCCGGGGCCTCGGTGGTGCCGAAGACGACCCTGACGTTCTCGGGCGGGACGCCCAGTATCTCGGAGACTATCTGGACGTGCGAGCTGGTCGGGCTGCCCTGGCCCATCTCGACTATCCCCGTGTAGACCGTGACAGACCCGTCCTTCTCCACCTTCACCACGGCGTTGGACCAGTCGGGGACGCCCCTCGAGGTGCTTATGCCGTGCCAGGCGACGCCGACGCCTATACCCCTCCTCCACCTACCGGCCCTCTTGTTGTACTCGCTGTACTCCCTCCTCTTCTGGAACCACCCGGACTTCGCGGAGACCTTCTCCAGCGCCTCCGCCACGCCGACCGAGTGGTCTAGGACCTGGTTCGTGAGAGTCCTAGAGCCGGGCCTGAGGATGTTCTTAAGCCTGAACTCCACCGGGTCCAGCCCCAGCTTCTCGGCTAGCAGGTCCATCTGCCTCTCGACCGCGAACTGGATACTGGGGTTGCCGAAGCCCCTGAACGACCCCTGGTACACCTTGTTCGTGTAGACAGCGTAGCCGTCCACTCTCGCGTTGGGCACCTCGTAGGGGCCCGAGGCGTGCATCGTGGCCCTCCACAGTATGAACGGCGCCCTGTTGGCGTAGGCGCCGGTGTCGTGTATGATCGTCACGTCGATCGCCGTCAGTTTACCGTCCCTGTTCGCCCCGCTCTTGTACCGTATTATGGTGGCCTCCCTCTTCGGGTGGACCTTGATCGACTCCTCCCTCGAGTAGACTATGAAGGCCGGCCTCCCCGTGAGGTAGGCCACTAGAGCGGCCTTCGCGATTGTGAGGGGGCCCTCGTCGTCCTTCCCGCCGAACCCGCCGCCCAGGTATGGGACTACCACCTTCACCCTGCTAGCCGGCAGGCCTAGCACTCTCGCCGTTATGTCCCTGGCGAGGTGGGGGTGTTGCGCGGCGCCTATTACCGTCACCCTCCCCTCCGAGTCCGGTAGCGCTAGTGCGGCCTCGGTCTCCAGGTAGGCGTGCTCCTGGTGGTGGGTCCTGTACTCGTTCTCTACGACGACGTCTGCCTCGCTGAACCCCTTCTCGACGTCGCCCTTCCTCACCTTCGTCCTGAACGCGATGTTCGACCCGGCCTCCTCGTGTACTAGCACGTCGCTCCTCGACATGGCCTCCAGGGGGTCGAGGACGTAGGGCAGAGGCTCGTAGTCGACTTTAACGAGCTGCGACGCCTCAACCGCTCTCTCCCACGACTCTGCCGCGACGAGTGCCACGACCTCGCCGGCGTACCTGACCTTGCCCTCCGCTAGCAGGGGCTGGTCGGGCAGCGCGTAGCCGACCTGGTTGACGCCCGGTATGTCCCTGTGCGTGACTACAGCCCTGACCCCGCTGACGCCGAGCGCCTCCTTCAGGTGGAAGCCCTTGATCCTAGCGTGTGGGTGAGGGCTCAACACCTGCTTCACGAACA
>NZ_JBMFLY010000081.1:0-3546 GCF_049970955.1 Thermogladius sp.
CCTCCCTCGACGAGGGGGTTAGGGCCAGGTTGCGCTCGGCCCTCTTAGACTTCCTCGCCCGGCACAACTACGTGTACACCGAGTTGACGGGCGACCTCATATACGCACGCCATCAAACAGGGAGAAACGAGGTCTTTATGAACGTGGGCCGAGATGTGGTGACGCTCGAGTACCGCGTAAGGAAGCTCTTGGCGCGCGGGAGTGGAGACCTGGAGTGGGTCTTCGAGGAGGCTAGAGAGTTGGCCAGGGCTACGCTAGGGTTTTTAGAGCCTACTAGGAGGCGTGAGTAAGGCAAGGGTTTAAACCGGCACAGTACTACGGTTTAAAGTGATGATGAGGAATCCTGGGCTGTCTTCTGGTGTAGAAGGCCCCGCATAGCTGAAGACCCCCTACTACGGCGATAACATTTTTATTTTCGGCCCTTCTAGAATAACCATGGTGCTGCGTATGGCCAAGTACAAGGTCGAGATCAACCCGAGAGAGAACTGTATATCGGACATGGTCTGTGTGTCGATATGCCCCGACGTGTTCGAGATGAGCACCGAGGACAACAAGTCGCAGATAGTGGAGAAGTACAGGGCTGACAAGGCGAATATCGCAGTGGGCATCGTGCCCGAGGACTTGAAGAGCTGTGTTGAGGACGCTGCCGCGGCCTGCCCGGTCCAGATCATTCACGTGACGAAGGTCGAGTAAAGAAGCGCCGTGTTTTTTAACTCTGGTCTGCCCTTAACAGACGCTCTTTTAAGGGTGTCCGGCCACGACGGCCCTCCCCGAATGGGTCGAAAAATTAATTGAGAAAACACTGATCGACAGCATACGGTTCCCCACAGTCCTCGGCGAGAGCTACGAGGCAATGGTCGACTACTACAGGGAGGTGCTTAGCAGCCACGGCGTTCACGTAACGGTTCACAGAGTCGACGACGACTACGTCAAAAAGCACCTGCCGAGGGAGTACAACCCCGACAAGCCAAGGTACATACTCCTAGCCCGCGTCGGCAGTGGGGAGAGGGTCCTCCAGTTCAACGGGCACTACGACGTGGTGGCAGCCGGCGAGGGCTGGGAGACACCCCCCTTCCAACCCGTCGTAAAGGACGGCCTTGTCTACGGTAGGGGGGCCACGGACATGAAGGGCGGTATAGCCTCCGTTGTAGGCGCGCTAGCTTACGTGGCCTCTGGAAAGGAGCCGGGTATAGTCGTTGAAGCGGCCCTTGTACCCGACGAGGAGATAGGGGGGTTGACAGGGACTGGGTACCTGGTGAACGTCCTGGGTAGTCGGCCCGACTGGGCGGTGATAGCGGAGCCCAGCGGTATTGACAACATCTACATAGGTCACAGAGGCGGCGTCTGGGCGCTGGTCAAGGTCTACGGGGTTCAGGCCCACGGCTCGACTCCCTGGTTAGGCGACAACGCCTTCGAGAAGATGGTCTACCTGGCCAAGCTGTTCATAGAGGAGTACAAGCCACGCCTGGCAGAGCGTAAGAGCAGGTTCGAGTACGAGATGCCCGAGGCCTCGACGCCGACCCTCACGTTAGGCGGTAAGCTGGTAGCCCCCGGGTCGATAAACATCGTGCCCGGCGTCGTCGGGTTCAGTATCGACAGGAGGTTGATCGTGGAGGAGAGGGCGGATGAAGTAGTCGAAGAACTGAGGGGGTTCCTCGAAAACGCCTCTGCGAGGCTTGGAGTGAGGGCGGAGCTCGAGGTGATGGAGAAGTCGGACCCCGCCCTGACAGACCCGGGCTCTCACCTCGTGAAGGTCCTCGAGGACTCAATCAATAGGACCCTGAACCTCAAGCCGAGGAAGACGATCTGCGTTGGCGGCCTAGACCTACGCTACTACGCGGCGAAGAACATACAGGTGGTAGCCTACGGCCCAGGAGAGGTCGGGATGGCGCACAAGGTCAACGAGTACGTAAAACTCGCGGACGTCGTCAAGGTCGCCGAAACATACGTAGACCTGATCTACCGACTCGCACCCGGGACAGGTAGATAACACTTTAAGACTACACACGACATCTCATACTCCGAGACACGGACGTTGCGGCTGTCTAGTGGTCGGGTGGTAATGCCTATCAGGGTCCTCATCGCTAATAGGGGCGAGATCGCAATAAGGGTAGCGAGGAGCGTCAGCGAACTGGGCTACACCCCGCTAGGTGTCTACACGTCCGTGGACAAGAACAGCCTGCACAGGAGGTTCGTGATCGAGGACTCGGAGGTCTCCAGCTACTTGGACATGGACGACATCATTGAGGCAGCCCTCCAGCTGGGCGCAGACGCGGTTCACCCCGGCTACGGTTTTCTGAGCGAGAACAGCGAGTTTGCGAGGAAAGTGATCGCCAAGGGTCTCGTGTGGATCGGCCCCCGCCCCGAGGTCATTGACAGGGCTGGGGACAAGCTGGGGTTGAAAGAGACAGCTCTCAAACTGGGACTGCCCACTCTCCCCTACCAGAGAGTCGAAGACCCCGAGGACGTCCTGGAGTTCGCGAGGGATTACGGGTACCCGGTACTGCTGAAGGCGGCGGGCGGGGGAGGAGGTATCGGCATGAGGGTGGTGCGTAGCGAGAAGGAAGTCGAGTCGAAGGTCTCGGAGTCCATCATGGAGGCCGAGAGAGCATTCAAGGACCGTAGAATCTACGTCGAGCCGTACATCGAGAGGGGTAAGCACATAGAGGTCCAGATAATAGGCGACGGCGACAACGTTGTACACTTGTACGAGAGGGAGTGCTCGGTCCAGTTCAGGTACCAGAAGATCGTGGAGGAGGCCCCCTCGCCCTCTATAACACCGGAGACGAGGAGGGCGCTGACCAGTGTCGCGGTCGAGCTCATGAAGAGCATAAGGTACGACAACGCTGGGACTGTAGAGTTCATATACGACGTTAAAACAGGTAAGTTCTACGTCATGGAGGTGAACGCGCGGATCCAGGTCGAGCACCCCATTACAGAAATGATCACGGGTGTAGACATCGTGAAGAGGCAGATAAGGGTGGCCTTCGAGGGCTCGCTGGACATCAGGCAAGAGGAAGTAACTTACAGGGGGCACGCGATCGAGGCGAGAATAGAAGCGCAGAACCCCCTCGACCTCTCGACCTCAACGGGCTACATCACACGCTACATAGAGCCGGCGGGGCCCGGCGTGAGGGTGGACTCGGGTGTTGCGGCGGGGTCCTACGTCCCGATAGACTACAACCCGCTAATCTCGAAGGTCATCGCCTACGGCGGAGACAGGAGCGAGGCGATCTCGAGGCTGTTGAGGGCGTTGGACGAGTACGTGATCGAGGGGGTCCAGACAAACATACCGTTCGTTAAGGCCATCATAAACTCCCCTGCTTTCAGGGACGCCACTTACACGACAGCCTACGTGGAGCAGAGCCTAGGGGAGCTCTTCAAGCAGGTGGAGAAAGAGGTAGCGACTCACGCCCTGGTGACGGCTGTGGTGGCGGCCGTCAAGCCGGAGTTCAGCAGGGCGTTGAGGGGCAAGCTAGTTAAGGAGAAACCCACAGAGAGCCGTGTGGAGTCGATCAAGAGGAGGGCCTGGACGTACTGGACCCT
>NZ_JBMFLY010000082.1:0-3335 GCF_049970955.1 Thermogladius sp.
TCCCTGCTCATTCTGTCGAGGAGCTGGCAGGGGTCGTACTTGTCCAGCCCGTACTTCAACACTAGGAAGTCGCGTACCGACTCCACCAGCTCGACGAGCTCGCCCTGCGTCAGCTGTATACCGCTGTTCAGCTGGCCGTACCAGGCCCTCAGCTTGCTGGGCCTCCCCGAGAAGTATATGGAGAGCGCTGCGAGCTGGAGGTACCTGCCGAACATGTTCTCCGGCAAGAGCCTGACGGTTACGCTACTTGACACCCGCCACCACCTTGAGCTCCTCGTGCTCCTTAAGGTAGAATGCCTTGAAGCCCGGGTTAGTTGAGTAGAGCTTTCCCACCAGCCCGGGTGGAGGGGTGAGGATGTTCTGGGAGGATATCCTCCACCCGGCCGCGACGTAGTACTCGGCCAGGTTGTAGTCGAGGTCGTAGAGGTAAACGCTCACCACTAGCTCGGGCACTCGCTTGGAGACCATGGAGGCCGGGACGTAGCCGAGCGTGTAGAAGTCCCCCTCCACCGCCTCGGGCTCCCCGTAGGCGGCCTCCAGTACCGAGACGACGCCCTCCTTGCTGCCCAGCCTCGAGACGCCGTGGCAGGCCTTCACGGCCGCGTCCTCGACGTCGCCCACGCCTACTCTCAGGCACCTGGCGAGGTCCTCCACGTCTATCAGAGCTCCGATGTGGACCACGCCGCCCGGCGAGTAGGTGGCGCCGAGGGGCTGGACGGGCATGATGAGGGGTATGGACTTGTAGATCGGTTCCTTCAGCGCTTTGTTGACCTGGCCGCCCGTCTTGTACACGAACCCCATGATCCTGGTCGTCTCCATGTAGCTACTTAGCCCCGTAGGGCTCATGGGGTCTAGGCCTGCTGACGCGCCCCTTGTAGCCTTCAGGAAGCACTCGAAGACGTCGGTAATCACGGGTCTCTTAGCGCCTTTTTTAGAGGAGGGGGGCTCCTCCCTTAGGCCGAGGAGCCTGGCGAGGGGGTAGGCGAAGGCCCCTACCACCGTCGTAGGCGGGGGCAGGACAAGGGCGGGCTGGGCCGCGGTCGCCCCCTTCACTCTAACGGTGAAGCCCCAGTGGAGCCTGACCTTGGAGTAAAAAAACCTCAGTTTTGGCATGGCTACCTCCCGGGGGCGAGGAGCTCTAGGAGCTTAGACTTCGCCTTCACCATGGCGTCGGTGTGGGAGGTCGCCTTCTCGACGGTTACTCCCTGTACGCTCTGGGGCTCCGGCAGACCCTCCTTGCTGAACCAGTACACGTGGACCTGCATATCCTTGAAGACGCTCACCAGCCTGCCCGCCCTCTCGACGCTCTCTACCAGGAAGTCCCTAGTGTGCGGGGGCGACACGTTGAACTCCACGGGTCCTCTGGACACCGAGACGGCCAGCGACAGGACCTCCCATATCGGGTTGAACCTGGACTTCTTGGCGCCGAAGAGGAGGCCGTCCAGCATGGCTATGAGGGCGTCGAAGGCGGCCTCCACCCTCTTCTTCTTCTCGGCGAGGAGGTCCACGCTCGGGCCGCACCCGGGGGAGAGCTCGGCTACGTCGGAGGCGTTGAGGGCCGCTGTGAACCCGTAGAGCGCGCTGGCTGTCTCGACGTAGTAGAGGGCCTGCTCCCTCTCCTCGGCTCTAGGGGTGTACCTGACGTGTAGCTGGGGGTACGCGGCGGTCGCGCCCGACTCTATCGCGTCTAGCGTTGGCACCATGTAGCCGAACTTGACCCTCGAGACCCTCTTCACCAGTTTGTCCGTGTAGAGGAATCCGCCCACGTCGGCCACTACGCTGGACTTGAGTATGGCCTCCTCGACCTTGCAGGGGTCCTTCAGCTGTGTGAGCTGGAACTTGGACTCGACCTCCTGGTAGTACTTCTTCACGATGTCGTCGCTCGCGAACTTCATGTAGTAGCCCTGCTTGTCCATCTCGGTGACCGGGAGGCCCCTGCTCTGGGCTATCGCGGACAGCAGCCTCTGGTAGTGGTAGGCCAGGCTCTCGCCGCTTATCGCCGGGACGTAGACGACGCTGACACCAGACTGCTTGGACGCCACCACGACGGGCGCCTTCCTGTGCCTGGCGACGTTGCCGACGGTCTCGGCCATGTTCAGGGCCTCGACGTTCAGGAGTATCCTAGCGGAGACGCTCGCGTAGACGACCGGCGGGTACTTGGGTTGCGAGGCCACCCTCCCACCCCTCACGACTTCTTCTCGACTCTCACCTTGGGTATGGCCGCGTAGGCCTGCATCGCCAGCTCCCTGCTGAACCTGACGACCTCACCGCCGGGCTTGCCCTTCACGGCCTTCTTGACCTCCTCGACCTCCTTCTCCAGCTCGTCGCCGGAGACTTGGGGGCACTCGTAGACCGCTTCCTTCGTCTCGTACTTCTCCTTGCCCTGGCAGAGCGAGAGGTAGGCTCTGATCGCGTCGTTGAGGGCCTCGTACACGCTGGCCTCGTTGAGTGCTGTGGACAAGCGGTCTATGTAGCTGTAGTCTCTTAGCGCCCCCAGGAAGGCCAGGACCTCGACCAACTTCGACACTCGCGCCACCCATCAAAATATTCTGGTGCCTCCCATATTTAAGCTTTTCCTGTGGAGTAACCTGCTATATAATGGTTACATCCCGTGTCCATGCTTAGTAAAACTTTTCTACGCGTTTCAAGGTCACGATCTGTGACCATCTAGTAGAGCGCGTCGTGGAGCGTCTTGGACACCGTGTAGTAGTCGCCCTCCTGGGCTAGCAGCCCCTCCTCCGCGAGCTTCCTCAGCCTCTTGTAGGCCGTGGCCTTGGGTAGCCCGAGGTCCCTGGCCAGCTCCGGCGGCCTGGCCCTCCCCACGCCCGCGACGTAGTTGAGCACCTCTACCTCCTCGCTCGTGAGGGACGCCAGCCTCTTCAGCCAGCCCGCCGGGGCCTCTAGCGACGCCTCGAAGCCCTCTCCCTCGACGACCACCCTCACCCTGTCCGCGAAGCTCGGGTGTACCAGGAGGGAGGCGATGAGCGCCGCTACCACGAGGAGCCTGGGGCCGCCCGAGAGGTAGAGCTCCACCTCGTCGGCCCCCCTCGCGAGCTCGGACTCCAGCTCGGCTAGGACCCCCCTGACGAGGCCCCTACCGGGCTCGAACGCCCTGAGCTCGGCCGGCACGCTCAGCCTGTCCGCCACGAACTCGACCGTGGCGAACGCGTTCTCGACCCTCCTGAAGGAGGCGTCGTCGACCCTTAGCGCCAGGCACTTGATCCTCCCGTAGCCCCCCTGGCGCACCCTCCTCAGGACGAGGTCGGCGTCGAAGCCCAGAGTCGCCACGAGAGTGCGGGCCAACGAAAACACCTATCAGAAACTTTGACAGCCCA
>NZ_JBMFLY010000083.1:0-3276 GCF_049970955.1 Thermogladius sp.
CTACCGGTCTCCTTCTCCCAGACCACGACCGTCTCCCGCTGGTTCGTGACCCCGATGGCAGCTATGCTGCCCGGGTCGACGCCGGTCTTCTCGAGCACTTCTCTGATGCAGGCCTTGGTGTTCAGCCATATTTCGAGGGGGTCGTGCTCGACCCAGCCGGGCCTGGGGTAGATCTGCCTGTGCTCCCTGTAAGCCCAAGCCCTCTCGACCGGCGCCCCCTCCTCGTCGAAGAGCATGACCCTGGTCCCGGTAGTCCCCTGGTCTATCGTCAGCACGTACCTCTCTCCACCCAAGGCCGGCCCCCAGCGCCTACACAAAACTTTTTATTGTTTACGGTAAAAAGAATAATCGGTGTCTCCTGTGGGAGTCCTTGTACTACTCGTTTCAATCCTGGTCGGGGTCCTCCTGGTCCTAGCATTCGCACTGGTGGCCGTGGCCTCCGCGGCTTCTAGGAGGCTCCTCAGACCCCCGAGAAGGGTGTCCAACTGGACTCCGAGGGACCTCGGGCTAGACTACGAGCCCTTCAACTTCACTACAAGGGACGGGGTGACCTTGAAGGGCTGGCTCGTCAAGGGCAGCCGGGAGAAGGCCGTCGTGGTGATACACGGCTACACGTCCAGCAAGTGGGACGAGGACTACATGAAGCCGGCTATCGAGGTGCTGGGGAGGGCGGGGTACACCGTCGTCGCCCTCGACATGAGGGCCCACGGGGAGAGCGGCGGCGATATAACCACGCTGGGCTACAGGGAGTCCGAGGACGTCGTAGACCTGGTCTCCTACCTCAGGGGGATGGGGTTCAAGAAGGTGGCCCTCTACGGCTTCTCGATGGGCGGCGCCGTGTCGCTGATGGCCGCCTCGAAAACGAGCGTCGACGCCGTCGTCCTGGACAGCCCCTACGTCGACATCAGGTCCTCGGGGAGGAGGTGGATCTCCCGAGTGAGGGGGCCGTTGGGGGCGCTGCTCAGGCTGTCCTACCCCCTAATCGTCCTCATGACCTCTAGGAGGGCGGGGGTGCCCGTGAGCAAGCTCGTGATGTACGAGTACGCTAGGAAGGTTGGGGCGCCGGTCCTCCTAGTGGCCCCGAGCAGAGACGACCTGATAAGCGTCGAGGAGTACCGCTCCCTCGCCTCGAGGCTCTCCGAGGCCACAAAGGCGCTGGAGCTCTGGGTGGTCGACACCGGGCACGTCGGGGCGTGGAGGTCGCATAGGGCCGAGTACGAGAAGAGGCTCCTAGCCTTCCTCGAGAGGAGCATGTAGGGGGTGGCTGGGCGGTGAGACACCTCGTCTTCCTGGCCCTCCTGGTCCTCGCCTACTTCACAGCCAACTACATGTACGCCGCTGTCGTGAAGCCGATGTGGAGGGAGGGGGTCATACCCGGCAGGGAGTTCGAGTACGAGGCCATAGCAGGCCTCTACCTGGTCACCATACCCAGCATCGTAGCGATAGCCCTCAGCGTCCCGATGGGGGTCGTCGCAGACAAGGTCGGTAAGGTGAAGACGATACTGTTCTCGGGCCTGTTGATGGGGGTCGGCCTCTTATTGGTCGGAGCCTCGACGAGCTTCCTCCTCCTCTCAGTCGCGTTCACGCTCTTCGCGGTAGGGATGCAGGGGGTATACCCCGCTCTAATGGGCTCTATAGCCGACACCGTACCCGTCTCCAAGAGGGGGCTGGGCTACGCCGCCTACTACGCGAGTACAGTGGTCGGCTACCCGCTCGGCCTCGCGACGGGCCTCCTGCTGTCCTGGAGACTGGGCTACACCCTCCTCGGGGCGCTGGTCGTCGCCCTCACCCTCGCGGCCGCTGCGGCCCTCTCTAGAGCGTACAGGAGGCTCCGGGTAGAGGCGGGCGGGGTCTCGGAGTACAGGTTCTCGGGCGCCCTCAAGTCCATAACCTCCCCCGCCGTGGTCGCCCTGCTAGTCCTGATCTTCTTCTGGGGGATGCCGTGGGGGGCGATCACAAGGTACGCCGTAAACTTCCTCGAGGACGCGTGGGGGGTGGGCAGGGCGGTCGCCGCAGCCATACTCACGCTCGCCTCGATCTCGATAATAGTGGGGCACGTCGCGGGCGGCGTCCTCGCCGACAGGAGGGTGAGGGCGGGCGACGTGCTCGGGAGGGTGAAGGTGAGCCTGCTCGGAGTCGCCGTAGGCATAGCCGTCATGCTCAGCTTCGTCCTCTACCCGTACCCCTACGGCGACGAGAGTCTAGCCTCCCTACTGCCCCCGGCAGCCCTCGCTCTGCTGGGCATGATGTTCACCACGCTCTCCTACCCGAACATAAGCAGCGTCCTGAGCGAGGTGGTCAGGAGGGAGTACAGGGCGACCGTCTTCGCGGTCTTCAACATACTGAACAGCCTCGGCTGGGGCGTCGGGCCGACGCTGTACGGGGCCCTCAAGGCGTACCTCGTCGAGTCCCTCGGCTACAGTATACCGTGGGCGTCGAAGGTCTCCATCGCCACGGTGGTCCTCCTCTGGCTCGTCCCGCTAGCGGTGTGGGCGTTAATGCTCGGCCTCTACCCGAAGAGCAGGGTGGAGGAGGGGTAGGGGTGTGAGGCCCCTCCTAATAGGCCACAGGGGCTACAGCGCGAAGTACCCGGAGAACACGCTGCTCTCGTTCATGGCCGCCCTCTACTACGGGGCCGACGGCGTGGAGCTCGACGTCTGGGCGGCCGGGGACGGGAGGGCCGTCGTCATACACGACGAGGACACGGAGAGAGTGGCGGGCGTGAGACTCCCCGTGAAGGGCAGCAGCGTTAGCGAGCTCAGGAGGGCTTACCTCGGGATGGGGCAGGTGGTCCCCACACTCGACGAGGTCTTCCGGGCCCTCCCCACCGGCAAGCTCTTGCTAGTAGAGGCCAAGGACGTGGACGTCGTAGGGGAGGTGGTCAGACTCGCCGCGGAGCACGGGAGGCTGGACGAGACCGTGCTAATAAGCTTCATACCCGAGGCCCTCGTGAGGGCGAGGGAGCTGTCGAGCAGGCTAATGATAGGGCTGAACGTGGACAGCCTGGAGAAGGCCGAGTGGGGGCTGAGGAAGAGCGGCGAGATAGGGCTACACTCCATAAACCCGCCCGTGGAGGGGCTCGAGGCCCTGGGCGGGAAGGCCCTAGACTACCTAGAGAGGGCGAGGAGGGCGGGGCTCAAGGTCTACGTGTGGACTGTGAACGACCCCCAGCAGGCCCTGAGGTGGGCCCCCCACTGCGACGCCATTATAACAGACGAGGTCGAGAAGGTGGGCCGCGCGCTGAGAGGCGTCGGGGAGTAGAGCGGGCGCCGGCCC
>NZ_JBMFLY010000084.1:0-3224 GCF_049970955.1 Thermogladius sp.
GGCGTCGTAGCCTCCACGAGCTCCTTGAACCTGGCCGGGTCCTCCTTTATGACGGGGAAGGTGTTGTAGTGCATAGGCACTACGATCCTAGGCCTCAGCAGTTCCACCGCTTTAACGGCCTCCCTGACACCCATCGTGAAGTGGCCGCCTATGGGTAGCATGGCTACGTCCGGGCTGTACAGCTCGCCGATGAGGCTCATCTCGGAGAACAGCCCTGTGTCCCCTGCGTGGTAGAACGACACGTCTTGCCCTTTCACGACAAAGCCGACGGGAGTACCCTTAGAAGAGGAGTGCGTGGCGGGCGTCATCACTATGAGGAGGTCTTCGATTTTCAGGGGGCCACCTATGTTCCCCCCTATCGACTTAAGACCCCTAGACTCTGCTTCCTCGGCCAGCTCGTAAACGCCGACTATAGTCGCCCCTGTAGCCCTGGCGATCTCGAAGGCGTTCCCTAGGTGGTCGCTGTGGTCGTGCGTGACCAGGATGTAGTCGACCTTCTTGCCCTTGAAGTAGTCTAGCCTAACAGGGCTCAAGGGGTTGTCGATCCACGGGTCTACGAGCACGGTCTTCTCCTTACCGTCTAGGCCTTTCAAGACCACCTCAAAGGCGCTGTGGCCTAGGTACTTGAATCGGGCCATGAGAACCCCCATGTATAAAATATCCTCCGTTACGACATAAAATGTTCAAGGTGGTTAAATGGACGAAGAGGAAGTGAGGAGCTATATCAAGGCCGGGGAGATCGCCAGAAGGGTCAGAGAGAAGGCGGAGAAGATGGTGAGGCCAGGTATCGGGGTTCTCGAGCTGGCCAGAGAGCTCGAGAGGGAGATCGTCGAGCTGGGCGGCCAGCCGGCGTTCCCGGTGAACATAGGGATTAACGAGGTAGCGGCTCACTACACTCCCACTCTCGAGGACACGGGTGTCATACCAGACGGCTCCGTAGTCAAGGTAGACCTGGGGGTTCACGTCAACGGTTACATAGCCGACACGGCTACCACCGTGTGCTTCAACCCGGCTCTCGAGGGCCTCGTCGAGGCTACTAGGAGGGCACTAGAGGAGGTGGTCAAAGTCTTCAAGCCGGGTGTGAGGGCGAGGGAGATAGGTAGAGTCGTGGAGAGGGTTGTGAAGTCCGCCGGCTACAAGCCGATAGTCAATCTGAGCGGCCACAGCATGGACCTCTACCTCATCCACAGCGGTAAGACCATCCCCAACTACGACGACTTGACAGCTCTGTGGAGGATAGGGGAAGGGGCTTTCGCAGTCGAGCCGTTCGCGACAGACGGCTCGGGCCTCGTGAGGGAGGGTAGCGAAGTCACTATCTACGCTCTGAGACCTGTTAGGCGCGTGGAGCTGGCCGCCCCCGAGGGGGACTTCTACAGGCGCGTCTACGGGGAGAGGAGGACTCTCCCCTTCACCCTTAGGTGGTACCCGGACTACTACAGCCAGTCGCAGCGCATACTGGGCTCGCTGAGCAGTAAGGGCCTGCTCGTGAAGTACCCCGTCCTGGTCGAGAAGACGAACAGGCCGGTTGCGCAGTTCGAGCACACGTTCCTCGTCCTGGGAAAGGACGTCATTGTAACGACGATGTGACGCGCCCGGCTTAGTCGGCTTTATCTTAAAAACTCTCCTAAAGAATAGAGTTCTTAAGTCAGTTGATGCCGAATGAACGGAGACACTATCTCCCTGATAACCCAGATAATCTGGCTAATAATATTCATACTGCTGATCACCGGGCTAAACACGAAAATCCAGATGAGAATTTGGGCAATGGACATTAGGAACAAATTGAACTTGATCAAGAGGATCATTGACGAGGACAGGGTCCGCGTCGAGAAGATGATCTCCAACTTGGGGTACCAGACGCCCTCGGTCCTCGTAGGGAGGGTCCTGGACTTCTTCACGATAGAGCCCGTTAGTATCGAGCCTATAGACATCATAAAGAGACTGGACCACATGATAAGAACTAGTGAGGCGACCGTAAGGAGGTTTGTCGAGAGCTCTCTACCAAACACTGGTAAATTCGAGAGGAGCCTTGTCGAGACAAGCATCGAGGTGTTAGCGGGCCTAAACCTTATATACAAGGTGATAAGGCACTACCTCTTAACCGGCGAGAAAGAGAACAACTGGGTTCTTCTAATGCAACTAGAGCTTCTAATGCCTACGATTATGAGGTACGTCGAGACCTACCATATGGCCCTAGACCCGTTCATGTCCGGGAAGCCCATTGGAGACTCCGTCGGCCCCCTCGTAGTCTACAATCTACTCGAGAAGTCGAAGGTCGTGTCGAAGAGGGTTATCGAAGACACCAGCGTGTTCGAGACCTGGCTAGAGGACAGGAGGGTCTTCCTCGTGAAGGCCGAGGGGCCGGGTAGCAACGTCGGCCACCCAGGGGCGGTAATAAGAAAACTGGTGGAGGAGCTCAAGGGCAACGTGGACTTGATCGTGACGATAGACGCCGCCCTAAAACTAGAGGGAGAGGAGACAGGCTCAATAGCGGAGGGTGTGGGTGCTGCCATCGGAGACCCCGGCCCCGAGAAGATCGCGATCGAGAGGGCCGCGGCCGAGTACGGGATACCCTTGAGAGCGCTAATCGTAAAGATGGACTACAGGGAGGCTCTCACCGTTATGAGGAAGGAGATATTCGAGGCTTCTAGGAGGGCCGTTGACTACGTCCTCAAGCTTATCAAGGAGGAGACCAAGCCGAATGCCACCGTTATAGTAGCGGGTATAGGCAACACCATAGGGGTGCCCATGTGATGAACACGCTGGATCCATACACTTTGTTCATGATCGTGCTCACAGTACTATTAATAGTCTACATGTACCTGGAGACCAGGAAGAGGCCTACTAGGACAGAGTACGTTACGCGTGAACTACTAGTCTGCGAGGGCTGCGGGTTCCAGGTAGAGAGGGACTTCGAGCCAGGCGACTTCATAGGGCTCGTTAAGGGTAAGTGCCCAAGGTGCGGGAGGGAGCTTAAGATTAAGGGGATTTACTCGGTCGATAAAAGTAAGGTTTTAAAAGCCAGCTAGCCATCAGAATTAGACGGCCCGACCCGGCCATAGCGGTTGGGCAACACCCGGTCTCATATCGAACCCGGAAGTTAAGCCAACCGCGTCAAGGTGGCCGTGAGGTCCGAGAGGCCTCGCAGCCACCTTGAGCCGGGGTCGGGCCGCTCAGCCTTAACGCTTCTTCTAGAGTAGTAGTCTTGAGGCCAGGCGACGAGT
>NZ_JBMFLY010000085.1:0-3216 GCF_049970955.1 Thermogladius sp.
AAAATCCCGTTTTTCAAAAACTGTTTGGGCTATATCACATGGTTTTTGAAAACAGGGTTTAACCCCTGGTATGACAGAACTGTCACACGACTGCCTCGCTCATGGCTCGTCGCCAGAAAGCCTTGAAGGAGTATGGGAGCATTAAGAGCAGGGCCCATCCGAGCGAGCAGGGGTTACGCGTGGAGAGAAAGTCGAGTATGAAGAGGGAGCCGGCTAGAAAAAGGCTGACTGTTAAAGAGTCTACGAGTATACGGGTCGCGACGGCTATCTTCTCCTTAGCCTTCTTAATGTCAAGGCGAGCTGTGCCCTCCTCCGTATAGTCTCGTTCGGGTGTCTGAGAAGTTCCCTCAACACCTCCGTCTTTATCGTGCCACGCCTCGTGAAGCCCTCCTCGCCGTACACCCTCTTCACGTACAGCTTCAGCGCTCCAGGGTTCTTTATCGCCTCCTGGATCCAGTACTCATCCCTCCCAGAACGCCTGGAGCGCCTCCTAGCCATGTATCACCACTTCGCCTTGAACTTCTTGTGGACGCTTTTAATCTCCTTCTCGATGAACTGCGAGTTTATGACTTTGTCCGGGTCGGGTACCTTTGCCTCTACCTTCCCAACTTTTAGCTTGGCTTTCATGGACTTCACGTTAGTCTTTCACGGGCTACATGTATAAATACTCTAACGCTAGCTGTGTCTCAAGGTAAACATATATATCTTTGAGAACACGTGTATACAAGGATGAGCGGGGAAGAACCAGAGATACGCGCCCTCGCACGCGTGCTCGCGGAGAGGCTTGACTCCATGGCCCGCGGGCTCGTACTATCCATCAACACCTACCGGCTACTAGAGATGCTCCGCTACACGGGCGAGACGCGGTTCGAAGTCGTGGACAAGATAGTACGAACCCCAAGGCTCAGGGTAAAGCTCACAAGCCTCGTAGTCGACGAGCTGGGACGCAAGGGCTGGATACTCGTAGGCGTACAGCGTAGAAAACCCTCAAGCACGAAGAAGCGGAAAAAACTAATCCTTACCAGGATCGCCTTCTCATCCAGCTCCCCGGGGGAGCCAGGAAGCCACCACCCCCCTGACCCCCCGCGGGACGGCTAGGCTGCTCCACGGGAGCCCGCTCCTCGACCGGCCTCCGCCTAACCTCGCGCCTATCCGGTGGCCCTGGGAGACGCCTGATCGTGTGAATGGTGTTGTAGCCGAAGCTCCTATGGTCGACCACGAGGTAGTACACCTTGTACGCCATGCTCCCACGCCTACGAGTAACAGTCTTGAATGAAAGGACGCCCGGTAGCCCGCACCTCGGGCACCGGACAACCTTGTTCTTCTTATACCTGGCCTCCGCCATGCCTACACCTCCCTGAGCTTTCTCAGGAACTCCCTAACCCTGCCACCAGCACCCCTAACCCTCTCCACGCCCTCCCGCGCAACCCTGGACGTAGTAGCAGCCACGGGCCTCGCTGCCTCACGCGCGACTTCAGCCCCACGACTCGCAGCCACGGCCATGCTCCTAGCCTCCATCACGGACTCGTCCACGCGCCTGGCGATGACGTCGTCGAGGTGCGCCCGCTCATACGCGAGCCGGCGCTCCATCGCCACCTTGGCCTCCTCGAGGCTGGACTCCGTGTTGTGGAGTTCCTCGTACTTCTTAACCAGTGACGCGACCTCGTCGGGGTTGATGCCGGCTATTATTAGCTTGTTCTTGACCTCCTCCGCGGCCTTCGAGTTCTTCCCGATGAGCTTCTTAGCATCGTTAAGCGTTAAGCCACTCTTAGCCAGCTTCAAGTACAGGGCCTCGGCGACAGCCTGGCGCTCATATGCAGTCCTGTAAAGCTCGCGTGAAAGCTGCCCGTGCCTCCTACCAGTCAAGAACCAGTCCTCGAGCGGAGACCTCGGGGCATACCTTGGCAGGTGGGCCTTGCTCTTCGTCGTCGGGTTAAGGTCTAGAATCATCCCCTGGGGCCTAGCCGGGGCGGTGGCGGGCGTGGCGCGAGCCTTGCCTCCTACGAATATGGATGGGAGTCTCAACGGAGCCACAGAGCGTATAATCCCGGCGCCGATGAGGGGCACGGGGCCTGTCAAGCGATGCCCTTGTCGTGTCCTCCCGGCTGGGGCGCTTGTACGGTTATTCCTGGTGGACTTACGCCTACCCATTCGAGAACCTCCCTCAAGGAGTTAGCTACGCTATGCATGAATATATACTCTAGCGTTTCGCGAGCCTGTATATCACGGCTGCAACCCCGAAGACTATCGCGAGGAATGAGGGGTATTGTAGCTCTGGGAGGATGCCGTAGAGGATCATGCCGAGCGTGGACAACACTATCCCGGTCATGATCAGGCTGTTAGTCTCGATCCACACGATCATGGCTATCGTGCCGTATATCAGGCTGGCGAGGATGGGCACGCCGAAGTAGGCCGTCCAGACGTTGAACGCGACCTGGACAAGGTTCCACGTGTTCTGAAGCTCGTTGAGCCTGTCCTGGAGCCACGTGGGCAACGGTGCCCCCAGCACGCCTGCGATGCGCAACTGTGATAGCAGGGCCGTTGCTACCGCGAGTCGCCTGGCTTGTGACAGTTCTGTCACACCGACCACCCTCCTAGTAGTAATAGTATGACTGCTGGCTCGTCGCGACCCTGTACGCGTACGCTATGCTCCCGAAGACCAGCATGAACATCAAGAAGTATGGCAGGCCGTTGACTATCCTGTCGACACTGTTCCTGATGCTCTGGTATGAAGACCAGTACGTGGAGGCAGGGTTGAACGCGTTGTAGAAGGAGTTCTCGAGGCTGGGTATCAGGGAGTAGTAGAGTATGGCTGCTACAAGCCACGTTATCGCCACGGCCACCAGCCCGACGACAAATATCATTACCTCACGCATACCCCTTTCATGGAGAAAAGAGTTGAACAAGTATAAAAACTCTAACCAGTCACGGGGTAAAGAAGAAAAAGACTATTTTCCCCGCTTATCTGCGGTGTCTACGCCTGCTGTGTCTTGTGCGTCGAGACTTCCTGCACGCCATACCGGTCTACGCTTAGGCTCCTCCTCCCCTGAACAGGTTGAGTATGACGGCGATTATCGAGACCGCGACTATGACTATGAGTAGCGTGGCTATCAAGGGGAATATCTGTTGTATGTTTTTCACGAAGTTGGTGTAGGTCGTGTTCCACGTGCCAGTGAGTTGCATGTTCTGCTGTAGCTGGCCGATGACCATGAAGCC
>NZ_JBMFLY010000086.1:0-3096 GCF_049970955.1 Thermogladius sp.
GGGCGGGTGGCCAGGCTGAGAGTCGTTATCGTGGGCGCGGGCGTTGTCGGGGCCTCGATTGCGAGGGTTCTCAGCAGGTTCGAGAACCTGGACGTCGTGATAGTCGAGAAGGAGCCCGACGTCGGCTGGGGTGTGAGCAAGGCCAACACCTCCATCATACACCCATGCCACGAGGAAGACCCGGAGAAGTACCCGTTGAGGGCCAGGCTCTGCCTCGAGGGCAACAAGTTGTGGAGGGAGTGGGTCAGGGAGCTCTCCATACCGGCGAGGTGGCCCGGCGAGGTCATCGTCTACCACACCGAGGAAGAAGAGGTGGAGGTGCGCAAGTACTTGAGGTTGGCCGAGGCCAACGGTGTCCCGGGGGTTAGGCTGTTGGGGAGGGAGGAGCTGAGGGAGCTGGAGCCAAACGTCAACCCGGAGGCTGTCGGCGGGCTCTACGCCCCGACGGCCGGGCTGATATCGCCGTTCGAGGCGGTGATAGCCATAGTCGAGAACGCTGTGGAGAACGGCGTCAGGCTACTCACCGAGACCAGGGTGGAGAGGGTGGTGGTGAAGGACGGGAGAGTCGCCGGCGTCGAGACGGACCGCGGCTTTATAGCAGCCGACATAGTAGTGAACGCGGCTGGCCTCTACGCCGACAGGGTCTCCCACACCGCGGGGGTCGAGGAGTGGTTCCGTATAAGGCCGAGGAGGGGGCAGTACCTCCTCTTCGACGAGGACTACCCCCTTAAACCCCAGAGGGTCCTCCACACGGTCCCGACCCCGAAGACCAAGGGCGTCTACGCGATAACCACCGTCCACGGGAACCTGATGGTCGGGCCTACCGCCGAGGACCTACCAGAGGAGGCTAGAGAGGAGGTCTCGACCACCAGGGAGGGCGTAGAGCTGTTGCTAGACGAGGCGTCTAAGCTGCTGAGGGAGAGGCCCGACCCTAAGAGGGTGATAAGGTTCTTCGCCGGCCTCAGGCCAGAGCCGCCGGATGGTAACTGGCTGATAAAGGCATACGCGGAGCCCTGGGGGTTCGTCAACGTGGCGGGGATCAGGTCGCCGGGCCTCACAGCGGCCCCCGCCATAGCCAACTACGTCCTCGAACTGCTCGCCCGCGAGTACTCCCTAGACCTGGTCGAGAAGAGGAACTGGAGGCCTTTTAGGCAGGACATCACCAGGGTCAGAGGCCGCAGCCTCCAGGAGTTAGACGAGCTCATAAGGAAGAACCCGGACTACGGGGAGATCGTCTGCTACTGCAAATTCGTCTCGAAGGCCGAGGTGGCCGAGGCGGTGGAGAGGATGAGGAGGATAGGGGTGAAGACCGTGACGCTGGACGGCTTGAAGTTCAGGGTGTACGTGGGGTTCGGCAAATGTCAGGGCTCATTCTGCAGGACGAGGGTCGCAAAGATCGTCTCCGAGCTCACGGGCGTCGAGGTGAAGGACGTGGTCGTGAAGTACAGCAGCCTGGGCGTAGGAGACGTGAAGGCGGCGTGGAGGGGGGAGGTGTGAGGAGGGCCGAGTACGACGTCGTGGTTGTGGGGGGAGGGCCGGCGGGTATCGCCGCGGCCATTAGAGCGAGCGACCTGGGGCTTAGAACGCTGCTCGTCGAAAACAGGGAGAGACTGGGAGGCATCCCCCTCCAGTGCGTCCACACCGGGTTCGGGCTTCACTACTTCAAGGAGGACCTGACGGGCGGCGAGTTCATCGCTAGGCTCATCGACAGGCTGGAGTCTAAGGGGGTGGAGTACTGGGTCAGAACGCACGTCCTCTCGCTGAGCGTTGAGGCGGACGGCTGGAAGAGGCTGGACATGGTGACCCGGCAGGGGGTAGTCGTGGCCAGGGCGAGGGCCGTCGTGTACGCCACCGGCGCCAGGGAGAGGACTCTCTTCGAGATAGGCGTCCACGGGGGCAGGCCCGACGGGGTCTACACGGCCGGGGAGGCCCAGACCCTCATGGACGTCTACGGGGTCCTCCCGGGCAAGAGGGTCGTGATAATAGGCTCAGGCGACGTGGGGCTGATAATGGCTAGGAGGTTCGCGCTCGAGAAGGCCGAGGTGAAGGCGGTGGTCGAGGTAATGCCGTACCCGGGAGGGCTCATGAGGAACGTGGTGCAGTGCCTGAGGGACTTCAACATCCCGCTTCTGTTGAGCCACGTCGTGTTGAGGGTCGAGGGGAGGAAGAGGGTGGAGAAGGTCGTTGTCGCGAGGGTTGACGAGAACCTGAGGCCCATACCCGGCAGCGAGTTCGAGATACCCTGCGACACGGTCGTGGTCTCGGCCGGTCTCAGGCCCAACATCGACCTCTTGGAGAGGGCGGGCGTCGAGGTCGACCCCGCCACTGGGGGGCCCGCCGTGAACGAGCTGCTCGAGACCAGCATACCGGGCGTCTTCGCAGCCGGTAACTCCCTCGTCGTAAACGACCTCGTCGACTACGCCGTTGAGCAGGGGGAGCTGGCGGCCGAGGGGGCCAGAGCGTACGTGGAGTCGGGTGGGAGGCCCACGGGGAGGAGGGTGAGAGTGGTGAAGGGCAGGAACGTGAGGTTGGTCGTCCCGCAGTACCTGTCCGGCGAGAGGGACGCCCTCTTCTACGCCAGGGTGTCCTACCCCGAGCAGGACGTTGTCCTCCAGGTGCCGGAGGCGGGGCTGAGGATCCCGCAGCTCGGGGTCAGGCCGCCGGAGATGCTGAGGTTCAGGCTCAGAGCAGAGAAGCTGAAGGGGGTGCTCGGGGAAGGAGGTAAAGTCACGGTGGAGGTGGTGAAGAGGTGAGCGCGGTGGAGCTGGTGTGCGCTGTCTGCCCCGCCAGCTGTACGATGAGGGTCGTGGTCAGGGGCGGAGTGGTCGAGGTCACCGGCAACCGGTGCCCGAGGGGGGTGGAGTACGCGAGGCAGGAGATAGAGGCCCCCACGCGCTACGTCATATCCGTCGTTAGAGTTGTTGGGGGCGATCTGCCAACGGTCTCCGTCAAGACGAGGCGCCCGGTACCCAAAGACTGTATCTGGCTGGTAATGGAGAAGCTAAAGGACGTCGTCTTGACGGCGCCCGTCAACATAGGCGACGTAGTGTTGAGAGACGTCTGCGGTACTGATGTGGTGGCCACGAGGAGGGTGGC
>NZ_JBMFLY010000087.1:0-3091 GCF_049970955.1 Thermogladius sp.
CTATTGAGGCCAAGCAGCCTAGACGAGTGGGCCGCGGCCCCTCCTGACAGGCCCAACGGGCGTGCCTGGGCAGGCACCCAGTGGGCGGGGGTGCCGTAAGGCTACCCGTCAGCGTCCAGGCGGCCGCGAAGGCATAGCGCGGTTCGGACCGAGAGCAGGGGCGACTTCGGGTGCGGGGCGAGGTCTACCCGGCCTTTTTGAGGTAGTCCTCGACGATCTTAGCCAGCTCGTCCATTCTCTTCACGCCCTCCACCTTCACGCTCCTCGCGATCCTGCCGCCGTTCTCGACCGTCATTATCACTGTCGTGGGAGAGGCGTGGACGTCGAACTTCTCGAACGCCTTCGAGGCCGCCTTGCTCCCGCAGTCCTTGCTGAACCAGTTGCACAGGACTACGAGGTAGCTGAAGGGGTAGGCGTCACCCAGCAGCTTGACGAACGGGTACCAGTACATGTCGTAGACCCTACACGCGGGGCACTTCGCGTTGTCGAAGTAAACCACGTAGTTGCCCGGCTCCAGCTTCTGGGTGAAGTCCTCGTCGTCGACGGATATCAGCACCCACTTCGAGTTCTCCCTCGAGTACCTGTACACGCCGTGAGGCGAGTCCACGTCGACCTGGTCGAGCGAGAGCCCGACCTCGCCCCTCGGAGGAGCGCTCTTCTCCTCCGCCCTCAGCAACTTCTTCAGTATGGCGATAAGCAGGTCGCGGTCCTCCAACGCTAAGCACCCCTGTATTAGAGGCCAAGTAATATTATTGGTGTCTATAAATTAAACAGCTTCAAGGCGAGCTCTATGACCCCCACGTTTAGAGTCTACAACGGCGGCGTGAACCTGGTGTTCGGCGTCAACGGCCTCGCGGAGTTAAAGAACGTGTTGTCGTCGATGCGAAGGCCCGTTATCGTGACCGGGAGGCGGTCGGCAGTCGAGAGCGGCGCGCTAGCAGAGGTCACCAGGGTACTCGAGGAGAGCGGTGTCAGCTACGTGGTGTACGACAGGGCGACCCCCAACCCGACGCTCCAGCAGGCAGAGGAGTTGGCCGAGTACTACAGGAGCGAGGGCGGCGTGGAGTTCATCGCTATAGGCGGCGGTAGCGTGATAGACCTGGCCAAGTCTGCCAGGGTCCTCGTCGCCGGGGGCGGGAGTGTCCGCGAGTACTTCTACGGGCTGAGGCAAGCGCCCAGGGAGAAGCCGCTACTGTTCGTCGTGAACACCACGCACGGGACGGGTAGCGAGGTGGACAGGTTCGCCGTCCTCACCGACGAGGGCGAGCTGGAGAAGAGGGGCTTCCCGGCGGGCTACCCCGACTACGGCGTAGACGACCCGAGGTACACCCTCACGCTGCCCGTCAACCAGTCGGTCTACACCAGTATAGACGCCCTATCCCACGCGATCGAGGCGGCGACGTCCAGGGCGTCCAGCCCCTACACGGAGTTGCTGTCCGTCGAGGCGTCTAGGAAAGTCTTCGAGTACCTGCCCAGGGTAGTGGGCAACCCGAGGGACTTGGAGGCGAGGTACTGGCTACTCTACGCATCGATGCTCGGCGGGATCGCCATAGACCACTCGCTAACGCACCTGGGGCACGGCCTAGAGCACGTGCTCAGCGCCTACAACCCCAAACTACCCCACGGGGCTGGCCTCGCGCTCGTCCACGCGAAGCTGATAGAGTACATCTACAAGGCGAGGCCCGAGACTACTTGGCGGATCCTCTCCGCTGTAGACCCCGGCCTGAGGCCGAGAAGCGAGGACGCTAAAAGGGCCGCGTCCGCTTTCAGGGGGTTCCTCGAGAGGGTGGGGTTCAGCGAAGGGCTCGGCGACTACGGGTTCACGCCCGGGGAGGTGGAGCGGCTGTTCAAGAGCGTTGTTTCGAGGAAGAGCATGAGGAGGTACGTGGAGCTGGCCCCCTTCGAGGTGACGGAGGCCCTCCTGTCCGAGGTCGCGGCGGGCCTGCCCTATTAGCAAAGTTAACTTTATTAACTTTATTTTTAATTAAACAGTTAGGAATCCGAAAGGGTGAGTTAGATGAGTGAGCTGGGCAACCTCATATACACTCCTCAGAGGGCTAGCGGCGAGGCGATAGCCAAGGTAGAGTCCCACACACCTAGGATCCACGCCCCCGACAAGGTGAGCAAGAACACCCCGTTCAAGGTCAGGGTCGAGGTGGGGCCGCACCCGAACACCGTCGAGCACAGTATCAGGTGGGTCGAGCTCTACTTCAAGGAGGAGGGCAGGGCCTTCAACCCCGTGTTCTTGGGGAGGTACGTCTTCGAGCCGGTCTACCACGAGCCCGTGGTCGAGGTAACCATCAAGCTAGCCAAGAGCGGGAGGCTCATAGCCGAGGCGTACTGCAACCTCCACGGCGTCTGGGAGTCCTCCAAGGACATAGTCGTCGAGTAAAGAGGTGTCGTTCTTGGACGAGGACAAAAAGTACTTTTTCGTGCTCAAGTCCATCGAGCTCTACAACAGGTTCCGGGCCCCCGAGGCAGAGGCTAGGCTCGTAGAAGTGAGGGACGACGGTACCGTGGTCGTCGAGTTCCAGGGGTCCTTCTGCCACACCTGCGGTATCAGGGACTGGGTCGAAGACCTCGCCTACGTGATGAAGAGCCTGGGCGGGGACGCCGAGTTAGAGGAGTACATAGAGCCGGAGGGCGAAGAGGACTATAAGAGGGTCGGTGTTTTCAGGGTAAGTAAAGTGCCGGACAGGTTCGATGAGGAATGGTCGACGAAGTAGACCTGAAGATAATCGACAAGCTGTTGAAGAACGCCCGGTCCACCTACAGCGAGATCGCGAGAGAGGTCGGTCTAAGCGACGTAGCGGTGATGAAGAGGATTCGGAAACTAGAGCAGGAGGGCGTCATAAAGAAGTACACCGCTATAGTAGACCCCTGGAAGCTCGGCTACAGTAAGGTCAGTATAACGGGTGTGAACGTCGAGCCCGACAAGCTGTTCAACGTGATAGAGGAGCTCAAGAAAAGGGACTACGTGAAGCACCTGGTGGTGACCTCCGGCGACCACGACGTGATCGCGCTCATATTCGCGAGGTCGTCCGAGGAGATGATAAGAATACACGACGAGATATCCCGGTTGGACGGGGTC
>NZ_JBMFLY010000088.1:0-3089 GCF_049970955.1 Thermogladius sp.
GTTAGGCGGGGGCAGAGTACTTGGATAGAGCTCCTGCTGCCAACCTGGCGTTCTTGGAGTATATGAGGAGCTCTTGCGTCGTCTCGATGAGTCTCCTAGCAGTGTCTATCTTGTGCCTGAAACCGGGGAGAAGGGCGTCCGGGAAACTGACCTTCCTCAGGTTGTCGTAGACGTACTTCATCAAGCGGAGGACCCTCTCCGCCTCTTCGAGTTTGCCTACGAGCAGCAGGTCGAGGGCGTGCCTCTTGAGCTCGCCGATAAAGTCCGCCAGCCCTAGCAGGTACGAGACGTGGTCTACGCCGATCTCGGCTCTGCTCGGCACCCTACCCTCGGTTATCGCGTAGTAGGTCACGTAAGCCTCTACGTACTCGACTAACGCCCCCTGCAATATTCCGCTGTACAGTATGTCGGGGTGGTCCGCGAGCACGCTCCCCAAGCTGGCGTAGACGTCACCAGCTCTTCTGATGTTCTCGAGGGCCCTCGACAGGTCGCCTGCGTGGATTAGACGGGTGGCCTCAGTCGAGTACCTCAGTATCTCCCTAGAAGCCTTCAAGACCTGCTCTCTAACCTTGTCCTTGACCGAGAGGTATTCGATCGCCTCGTTTACCTCCTGTTCGAGCCCTATAGTAGACCACCACGTAGAGAGTAGAAGACGAGGGTTAAAAATCCCGCCGGGGGGATTTGAACCCCCGACCACCCGGTGACTGCCGACCCACCCTCATCCAACCCCCTAGCGGGGAGTTTGGTGGGCGGGGGACCCCTACAGCCGGGCGCTCTGCCGCTGAGCTACGGCGGGTTGGGGCACCAGACCAATCTCATTATATAGAGACAGCCCTTTTATAAACAACGCCTGCGAGGGTGTAGTGGGCCCGCGGGGACTTGAACCCCGGGCCTCCGCCTCTCCTAGCCTTGCTTGTAAGGGCGGCGTCCTAACCAGGCTAGACGACGGGCCCTAGACTATGATTATGATGATGGAGAGGAGGGTTTTAAACTTGGGAGTAAGGCCCCTTAGGGGCCCGATGTTTAGAAAAAAAGAGTTGTGGTCAGGGTTTTACCCAGCCAGCTTCCTGTGTAGCACTATGACCTCGTATATCGCGGCAGCCGCGGCAATCAGCGCTAGTATGAGTGTTACCAGCACGTAGTTGGAGACGGTGGACACCTGCGAGCTCAGCGCGGACTGAGCGGAGTCGATCTTGCTCGACAGGCTCGACTGAGCGGAGCTCACGGCGTTCGTTATAGCGGACTGAGCACTACTTATGGCGTTGCTCAGGCTGCTTGTGCTGCTGTCGATCTTGTCCGACACGGCGCTTATGGCGCTCGACAGGTTGGCGAAGCCCTTGTCAACCTTGTCGCTTAGAGCCGACAGGCTGCTAGACAGGGTGTTCACGCTACTGCTCAGAGCGTTCACAGTGGACTGTAGCCCGGACACCACGCTAGACAGCGAGTCGACGGTCGCCTTTATCACGCCCACAGTGGTGCTGATTGTGGCCACAGTGCCGTTCAGGCCCAGTACGACGCCCTGTATCGTGCCGACGGCTGTCTTAATCTCGGCCACGGTGCCGTTGATGGAGGTGACGACCGGCTGTAGGGCCTGTACAGTCGTCTTTATCGTGCCAACGTCGGTCTTGATAGTCGCTATGTCGCCCTGTACCGAGACCAGGGTGGCGTTGATCTGCTGTAGGTTCACGAGTATCTGGGAAACGCCGGCCTTTATAGCGATCACACCGTCTCTAATGACTTGTATGTCGGCTATGTCGTTGAATATACCTATGTAGGTCGGCGCAGACAGGCTACCGTCGGGCATTATCAGCCTCAACTCGTAGATGCCGGGCTCTAGCACAGGTATGTAGAGGCCTGGGAACACGCTCGGCGACAGCACGTCGGTGAGGGTGCCGTTGGGTGTGATCCTCCAGTTCGACACGTGCAGGTTGACGCCCATGATACCGTCGTTGAGGTTCTGCTTGTACTGACCGCCGGCAACAGTGTCTAGTACCGTAGTCCTTATGGCTACGCCCGCGACTCCACCGGTGGCACCGTACGGTAGGCCTGTAGCCACGACCTCAGCCACGTACGGGCCGATAGCTACCGCGGGGTTGAGGTAGAACCCTGGTAGTACCTGGAACGACGTGATGCTCGGGTTAGCTATGTAGACAGCCTGTACCTGGTCGTAGCCTCCAGATATCCTGCCAACGAACACCCATATCTTGTACTTTGCTCCGGGTAGTGTCGGGAATATGAACCACGTCGAGAAGCTGCCCTTGCTGTCAGTCGTGGTGTACGCTACTAGGATACCGTCGGGCAGGAAGCTCGACAAGTTCTGCCCGTAAGTGGCGAAGTAGCTGGGGTACAGTAGCCTCAGGTCGACTGGTGGAACACCCTCGATGAAGACCAGTACCGGCTGGTTGGGGTCGAAGCCGACACCGGACACTGTCACGTTGGTGCCGAGAGCGGTCTTCCACAGCTGGACCACGTTTGTGGGCGCTGTGACGTTCACTCCACAGACCGTCATGCCCGAGGCCAGGCAGTAGTACGGGCCTGCGAAGCTGCCCGAGACGACACCTATGCCTGTGGTAGGCTCAACTCCGACGATGCTTGTGTACGGCCCTACCGTGCCGGCTGGTGGCGAGAAGTAGGCGGTTGGACCGACAGCTATGTTAGTCCTAGCCGAGAACCTCAGCTGGACGGGCGCGGTGATGTTCTGGGTCTCACCGATCTCGTGGCCGCCCTTCACTATGGCCGAGGGCATCAGGACTACCACAATGTTGAAGCCGTCGGCGTCAGGTAGGAAGCTGTTGTAGTTGATCTGAGTTCCGACCTCGACGCTGGAGATATTCAGGGTGTTCTCTGGAATGTCGACGTCGATGAATATGTGGGCTGGGACGCTTACAGTGCCAGCGGCGGTGGTGATGTTGCCTGGGGCGAACGCCCAGCCAAACACTATCACCTTAGCGCCGGGGTGGGTGACTTTCAGTGATGGCATAGAGGCGGCCGCTACGTTGTAGTCCGTGGAGCCGAAGGCGCCCACGTAGGCGTTGTAGTCATAGGCCTCTATGTATGCGTTGAAAGTGATCACGTCCTTGAACTTGTAG
>NZ_JBMFLY010000089.1:0-3054 GCF_049970955.1 Thermogladius sp.
AGCTTGGCGAGGTTTAGGTCCCGCTTCGACAGCTCCGCGTGGAGTAGCTCGTAGACAGTCCTCCTAGTCTCCGGCCTTACATGGGCGAGAGAGTCGACGTAGTCGAGGGGCGTGGGGAAGCCCGTCGACCCCGTCACCCCGGAGAGCGCCGCTAGGACTTCGGGCAACCCCCAGCCCCCTGCCTCGTATACCTCTACCTTGACCGCGAGGGGGGACACGGCGAGGCGCGGCTTGTAGAACACGACCTTCACCTGGCCCGCCCACGAGCCGTACACGGTGTTCAGCCTCTCGAGCCACTCGAGCCTCGGGTAGAGGGCCCTCGCCACCTCGCCGCCCGCCCTCCTCGCCGACTCTGCCAGCCTGTCCCTCAGCTCCCTGTAGCTCCCGAGGACGAAGTACTCCCCGGGCTCGAGCACGAGCGACATTAGGAGCCTGTCGTTGATGGGTATCCCGCCCGCCCTGTAGACCGCGGAGATGTCCCTGGAGTAGCTCCTCTTCAAGACCCCCACGAGAGGCGTGCCGGTCTCGCCGGCCAGCCTCAGCGCGTTCTTGGTCTCCTCCGCGACCCGCCAGTGCGCCAGCCACTCCTCCTGCGAGAGAGTAGGCTCGGCCTCCACACCGCCCCTGTAGAGCAGCTCCCCGTCGACGACGGCTATGTCGAACCTCGCCCAGCCCCCCTTCTTCTCCTCGAGCCTTTTTAGGAGGGCCCGCCTCTCGAGCAGCCTGGCCTCGACCTCGGTCAGGTCCCTCGTGGAGTAGTGCCTGACGTGGGCCACTACCCTAGGCGGCCCGCCGCAGGAGTGCCCCATTAAGACCTCGGCGACCTGTATAACGCCTATGAAGCCTCCGGCCACCTCGATCGGCGGGGACGTGTAGCCGCTGTCAACACTGTAGAAGCAAGCCTCTCTAGCCTCGGGGAACCTGTTTATTAGCCCCTTCTCGCGGAGCTCTTCGCCGAGCTCCAGAACCTCGTCCACGCCCTTAGCCTGCTCGAAGACCTCCTCCGCCACCTCTCTAACGGCCTCGTACACGACCTCGGGGGCTACGTAGACCTCCTCCTCGCTACTCATACTGTCTTCACCTTGATCAAGACCGGGTGCCTGAGCGGGTTGCCTAGGCCGGCGAAGTAGAACTCCCTCTCCCTCAGCAGGGCTATGTTCTCCAGGGTTATGCCCCCCAGGTCGAGGTCGCCTTGGAGGTTCTGCAGGTCGCCGGGCGTCTGGAGCCTGCTGAAGAAGTAGGTGTTGATGTTGTTCCTCACCCAGGTGCTGAAGTCCACGACCCTCTGGCTCACGAGGACGAGCCCAAGCCCCCACTTACGCCCCTCTCTCGCGGTCCTCTCTATTATGTCGACAGACCCGCACTCCCTGCAGGCGTAGTTGTGGGCCTCGTCTACGACGACGAGCGTGTTCACGGGCGTCTTGGTCTCGTCGATCCTGTCCCACAGCCTGCCGAGGACGGCGTTGAGTATAGAAGCCCTCTCCTCGTAGTCCACCGTGCTCAGGTCCACTACGAGGACCCTCTCCCGGTCGAGCCTGTCCAACAACTCCCCTACCGAGAGCCTCCTCCGCTTGAGGGACTCGAAGAACCCCCTCGCCTTGGAGGCCAGCTTGACCCTGTACTTGGCGGGGGTGGTCTTCTTCGCCCCCAGCGCTCTCGCGACCAATGACAAGACCTCCCCGAACTTGCCGAGGTCCCAGTCGACTTGCTTCAACGCTTCCTCGGGGTTCGTGCTGAGGAACTCGGACACCACCTTCTCCAACGCCTCCTCCTCGCCTACGCCCTCTCTCCTCCCGAACTGCCTCACCTCGCTTTGTAGCCTGGACCTCACAGCTCCCGGGTCTCCTCTCGCGACTATGTAGGCGATGAGGGAGTAGAAGAGGTAGGCGTCCTCCTCCCTCTCCTTCACGATGTCCGCGAGGTGGTTGTAGATGTCCTCGACGTCCGGGAGTACCTCGTCGGCCGACACGGTCTTGTCTGGGAAGTAGGGCTTGTAGTCCAGGCCCGAGTGGTCGAAGACCAGCACCTTCCAGTCCGTGTTGTCGAGCACCTCCCTTATGATGGCTATGGCTAGCCTCGACTTCCCCGTCCCAGTTGCTCCGACTATGCCTATGTGGTACGGGAGGCTCTTCGGCGACAGGGGGATCTCGATACCGCTGTACTTGTGGCTCCCGACGACCAGCCCCTTCTCCAGCTTCAGGTTGACGTCGCTGGGTGACTCGACGAGGTAGACCTCGCTACGGGGAGTGGGCGGCTGCGTGGAGGGCTCTAGTGAGCCGTCCTCCCTCAGCACGCCTATGATCCTAACGGCAGAGGTCTCGAAGACCACCTCCCTCCCCATCCTCGCGAGGCCGGGGTTGTCCACGACGCTGGACCTCTGGTTGGGGCTCAAGAGCGGGTCCTGCATTCTCAGGTTGCGGAGCACCCCAAGGTAGTTCAGGTTCTTGGCCTCGTCCCTCACCACTACGAAAGCCTCCTCTTTCGCGTCGAGCTCGCGCTGCTTGTACACCTGGATGGGGGCTATAGCGGCCGAGGAGCCGCTGGCCACGACACCGATGGGCTTCATTTAGACCACGACTATAGTTTTGTCATCGTGGTCATATAATTGTTGCTCAGGCAAGAAGCGTGGGATAGCCAGACCCGTCCGCACCGAGACGGCCGGAGTACGCTCGCCGACGTCGTGGCCGGCGTGGTGAAAGGCCCTCCTGGTAGTGGGCGGTTTAACGGCGAGAGGATGCGGAGTGTTCAAGTAAGAGGTTTTGTTTACCGCTATCCAAGTTTTTCTTAGAAAAGATCGCTTTTCAGACAAGCTCTAGGAGCCAGTTGCCCTTCCGCACGGGATGCGGCGGCTTAAACGCTTATAGAAGACCTCAACTTAGGGTTGTAGACCTCCTCTAACCCTACCCCGAGTAGCATGAAGCCTAGGACTAGCCCCAGCAGCATCAGCCCCGGAGGGGTGAAGTACCACCAGTAGCCTGCCGTGAAGCTACCGGAGGTGTAGGCGAAGTGTAGTATGGTCCCCCAGCTTATGTCGTTTATGTTCCCTACGCCGAG
>NZ_JBMFLY010000090.1:0-3051 GCF_049970955.1 Thermogladius sp.
TCAGGTGCCCTTCTCACCCCTTCGTCGTCGATTTGGACCACGAGTGGCGTTAGACCTAGGAGCTTGATTTTCTCGACTACACTTGGAACCTTACTGGTTTCCACAAGTCCTATAACGATACCTCCACGGCCTGCCCCACTTATTTTAGCACCGAGCGCACCGGCTTCGCGCATAGCCCACACTATGCTCTCCAGGACCCGCGAGGACACGCCTATGGAGGAGAGGAGCCCGTGGTTGATGTCCATCAACTCCCCCAACCTCGCGAAGTCTCCCGCCTCGATGGATTTGAGCGCGTCGCGGACGAGCTCCGAGGCCGCCTCGTATATTCTCGACATCACGTTGGAATACTTGTCGTACCTGTTTAACACGTCTGCTACAACGCTACCCGTCGACCTCTTGATACCAGAGTCCGCTATGACGATCACGACGTCGTCTGGCCACCTTCTCTTAACCCTGTTGAAGACCCCTCTCTCGTACACCATCACGCCGCCGTAGGTCGACAGCGTGTTGTCCACTCCGCTCGGCCTGACGTGGTAGACCTTCTCCGCCTCGAACGACACCTCCCACACGACCTTTTTGTCGGGCTCTACGCCCGCGAAAGACAAGAGGGCGTGCGTTGTGGACACGGCCACAGCGGCCGAGGAGCCCATGCCGGAGGAGATCGGTATCTCCGAGTCGATTATCGCGTGGAAGTCCCTCTTCAACCCGAACCGCCAGGCCAGCTCCTCGACTACCCTGTACAGCCCCTTGTCGTTCACCGTGTTGGATGACAAGTCCAGCAGTAGCCCTAGCTGCCTAGACTCGATCCTGCCCTGCCCACCTGATACACACACTCTCGCGTATAAGGTCACGGCTGCGCCTATAGCCGGCACACCCTTGACAACGAAGTGCTCGCCAAGCAAAATCACCTTGCCAGGGGCTATAGAGCAAGCCATCATAGACACTCAACTATTAAAAGAGGGGTGGCCGTTTTATAGGATTTGAGGAGACTTATGAGCGGTACGAGGCAGATCCAGCCAGTCTTCACCCTCCTCAACAAAGCCAGGGACAGGGTCGGGAAAATAAGGCACAAGATAATGGTGTTGAGCGGGAAGGGGGGTGTGGGGAAGTCCTTTATCTCCTCAATGCTCGCGCTAGCGCTAGCTGAAAAGGGGTACAAGGTTTCAATACTCGACGCAGACATACACGGCTCGAGTATCCCGACTATACTCGGACTCCACGGCATGCGCCACTTCGCCGACGAGGAGGGTATCCTCCCCGTGGAGGGCCCGCTCGGGGTCCAGGTCGTCGCGATCAACCTGATGCTGGACTCCCCGGACGCCCCGGTCGTGTGGCGCGGCCCCCTGAAGTCGAGGGCGATAACGGAACTGCTCGCGAAAGTCAAGTGGCCGGAAGGGGACTTCCTTGTGATAGACCTGCCGCCCGGAACCGGCGATGAGGCGATAACAGTCGTCCAGACGATAAGGGACTTAAGCGGGGCAGTGATCGTCACGGCGCCAAACATACTGTCCGAGGTCATAGTCTCGAAGGCCATAAACTTCGTGGTTAAAAACAACGTTAAGCTGCTGGGGATCGTGGAGAACATGAGCTACTTCAAGTGCCCGGGTAGTGACGTGGAGTACAACCTCCTAGGGAGGAGCACTGGAGAAGAGTTAGCCAAGAAGTACCAGACTAAGCTACTAGCTAGAATACCCTTGGATCCGCTCATAGGGAGAGCGCTTGAGGAGGGCGTACCATACCTGCTAGCCTACCCGGAGGGGGAGGCTGCCAAGGCAATTAGATCGCTAGCTGAAGAGATATTAAGGATTGTGCAACCATAAGATATCCGTGGATTACAGTACCGGTGGTAAATTGGAAGAAGTACAAGAACTGGGCCAGAAAAAGCCCAACTGGATGTTGATCAAGGAGGCGTCCCTTGAGCTCGTCAAGTCCGGCAAAAACTTTTTCACGAGAAGAGACATCATAAGCGTCGCGAAGCAAAAAGACCCCTCGAGGTCGGATATGAGCCTGGACTTCGAGATAGACCTCGTCACGGTGAATAGCAATAGCAAAGACAAGTACAAGGACCCGGAAAAGCTGTTCCTCTTCAGAGTAGACAGGGGCACGTACACCCTTTACGACCCGGAGATCCACGGCCCTATTGAGAAGTACATTGAGTTGGCCAAGTTCAGCCCCGCGAGAAAGCAGGTGATCGCGCAGGTGATCAAAGACCTGGAGGAGAGGGGGTTCGAGGTCTCGGAGAACAAGACGTCAAAGCCGCTCCTCCCCGACCTAACCGCGTGGAAAGACGAGAAGAAGATCGGCGTGTGGGTCATCGACCCCAGCGCTGATAGGGCTACCCAGCTCAAGAACCTGTACCTAGCTATCGGCTCTTCTATGGTGGACCAGAGCTACGACGGCTACTTCATCGTGATGCCGCAGGACCTGGCCGACAAACTCAGTGACAGGGTAAAGGGGGTTCTGGAGTCCTTCAACACGAAGATTATAATCCTGAAAGAGGAGAAGAAGTACACTCTACTTATTTAGGCTTGGGGGCTGAATGTTCTCGCTCTCCAGTTTCGTCTTCAGGAGGCTCCTAGCCTCCTCGAGAACCCTTCTAACGTCGGGTGTCTCGGTCGTGTCGTACGATAGGGGTGGCCCCACGTCGATGTCGGCACTAGCCAGCTCCCGTATAGACGAGTCCAACTCCGCGAAGTAGACGGCCAGGTCGGGTATTCTCGACTCCGGTATCTTCTTTATTTCGCCGACTATGCTCGACACCTCGTCCGCTATTAGCTTGAAGTCCCTCATAGTTATTGCGAGGTCGATGCTGAGGGATACCTTCTCGAGAACCAACTTCAGCACTTCGAGCCTACTCCTCATCTTGTCGAGCTTGGCGATCTCCTCAGCGTACCTCTTGGCGAGGAAAGTTTCGCCTCTAGCCTGGAGGTCTACGGCCATATCCATGAGCTTGCTTCTCCTGCTGTTTATCCTATCGATTAAGGAGTCGAGACGCTGGATACTCGCCCTCACGTTGTAAAGCGCTGTCAAAGCCGACTTTAAAGGGTCAAC
>NZ_JBMFLY010000091.1:0-2943 GCF_049970955.1 Thermogladius sp.
CAAGTACTGCCCGACGAGGAGGGACGTCTGGCTGAGGAGGAAGATGGGGCTGGCGCCCGAGACCACGGAGCCCCTGGCCAAGGGGAGGCTGGTTCACGAGGCTGTCACGGCCGCTGTCCGCTGCGCCTCCAGGGGCCTGTCGAGGGGCTGGGAGACCTGGGACGTACTCACCTACTGCCTGGGCAGGTTCAGGCCGCAGGGCAACGGGGACGCGGCCACGGCCCTCAAGGCCTACAAGTCGACGCTCGTCACGCTCCTCGGCGAGGTCGAGTACGAGAGGCTCGTGAGCGGCGGCAGCGGCCTGCCCGTCGTCAGCGAGATGAAGGTCGACGGGACGCCCCTGGGCCTCTCCCCCCAGCTCTCCATAGACGTCTACGCCGAGAACATAGTCGTCGACTTCAAGACGGGCGCGCCGAGGGACTTCCACAAGCTCTCCATAGCCGGCTACGCCCTCGCCCTGGAGGCCGAGTACGAGGTGCCGGTCGACTACGGGATCCTGGTCTACGTCAACCCCTCCGACAGCGGCCTCCGAGTCATGTACAAGCCCGTCTACGTGAGCAACGAGCTGAGGCGCTGGTTCCTGGAGGAGAGGGACGAGATAGTGGACATGCTCGTATCTAACAGGGAGCCCCCCAAGGACAAGAACTGCCCGCAGACCTGCCCGTTCTACAGGGTGTGCCACCAGTGAGGGACCTAGTGGTCTCCGAGCCGGGGACGGTCCTCAGGTTCAGGAAGGGCGTCTTCGTCGTGGAGAAGAAGGGCTCGAAGACGGAGGTCCCGCCGCTCGAGGTCGAGAGAGTCTTCGTGGCCAGCAGCCGCGTCGGGCTGTCGAGCAAGGTCCTGCTGAAGGCCGTGGAGTACGGTATAGACGTGGTGCTGCTCGACAGCAGGGGGGTGCCGGTCGCCAGGGTACACCCCCTCTTCAACAACAAGCTCACGGAGACCAGGAAGGCCCAGTACAGGGCTCTACTAGACGGGAGGTGGGCCCTAGTAGCGAGGGAGGTCGTGTACTCCAAGGTCATGAACCAGGCCGGACTCCTGAAGAGGTACTACTCGTACACCAGGGACCAGGCGCTGAGGGAGGGCTACGAGAAGCTCTCCACGCTCGCCAGCGAGGCCAGGCTGAGGGAGGGCGTGGCCCTGTCCGAGCTCAAGGAGTGGCTCAGGAGCTTGGAGGCGGAGGCGGCGAGGGTCTACTGGGGCCTCTACGCCACCCTACTGCCCAGGGAGCTCGGCTTCCAGGGGAGGGACCAGGAGGGGGGCGACCCCGTGAACGCGTCGCTCAACTACGCCTACGGAATACTGTACTCGGAGAGCTACAGCGCTCTGGTGATCGCGGGGCTGGACCCGTACGCTGGCTTCCTACACGAGGACAGGCCCGGCTCGACCAGCCTGGTCTTCGACTTCGTCGAGCAGTTCAGGTTCATCGCCGACGCCGCCCTCCTAGACCTACTGAGGCACGGGTGGAGGCCCTCCCTCAGCGGGGGGCTGCTGGACTACGAGTCGAGGAGGAGGGTGGTGGCGGGGGTCCTCGAGAGGCTGGAGAAGACGAAGACGAGGAGGTTCGGCGAGGCGCCCGTCTCGCTGAGGGGGGCCATGAGGAGGAGCGCCCTCTCCCTAGCGTCGTACCTGAGGGGGGAGGGGGTCTTCCAGGGCTTCGTCTACGAGTGGTGAGCCTTGATAGTCCTCGTCGCGTACGACATAGAGGACGACGAGACCAGGGTGAGGCTCAGCGACTACTTGAAGTCCAAGGGGCTGACGAGGATCCAGAGGAGCGTCTTCGTGGGGAGGCTGCTGCCGTCCACGGCGAAGGACGTGGAGAGGGCGCTCCCCAGGTTCGTGAAGGGGGAGAGGGACGTGATACACTACATCCCGCTGCTCGAGTACAGCCTCAGGTACCTCAAGTGCTTCGGCCACCCCCTCGCGGTCCTGTCCGTGGACAGGGAGCCCCTGGTGGTGTGAGTTGAGGTTCGAGGGCAACCCGCTCTCCCCCTCCATGGTCAAGGAGATGGTGTACTGCCCCGTGATCGCCTGGCTGAAGGCGAGGCACCTGGTGCAGGAGCCCGCGACGGACAGCATGCTGGCCGGGAGGCAGGCCTCGGGTGGCGGGGGGCTGTACGTGAGGGCCGGCGGCTTCAGCGCGGTCCTCGACGAGGTGAGGGAGGAGGGGGGCGGGGTGGTAGTGGTGGAGAGGAAGGCCTTCAAGGCGAGGGACGCGCAGAGGTACCTGGCCCAGCTGGTCGCGGGGGCCTACATACTGTCCCTCAAGGGCGTGAGGGTCAGGAGGCTGGTCCTCGAGATGGGGGGTGTCAGGAGGGAGCTGGAGTTCACGGGCGAGCTTGTGGAGGAGGCCGCGAGGTACCTGGGGGAGCTGGAGAGGCTGGCGTCGAGCGACAGGCCCCCTCAGCCGACGAGGCCCGGTAGGCGGTGCTCCTCCTGCTGGTACAGGAGGTTCTGCCCCTACACGGAGTAGAGCGCCACCGCGTAGGGGGTGGGCTCCAGCGCCTCGCTCCTACCCCTCTTCTCCAGCAGGCCCTTCCCCCTCAGCCTGGACGCTATGTTCCTCACCGTCTTCTCGCTCCAGCCCGTCTCCCTCGCGGCCTCCGCGACCGTTACGCCGGGCCTGGAGACTGCTAGCCTGAGCAGCGCCTCCTCGGGCTTGCTGAGCCTCAGCTTCACCGCCTCTATGAAGCCCCAGGGGACCTCGACGGGCTGGTCCAGGCCCGTCTCGGGCTCGTAGTGTATCGTGTACCTCCACCCCAGCCTCTCGAGGACCAGCGAGGCGAGGTGGCCGAGTATCCTGGGCCCCGTGCCCACCTCTAGCACCGCCTCCTCAGGCTCCCCCAGGGCCCTGAGCTGCCTGAGGAGGGCTGGGAAGGCCTCGTAGAACCTGCTACACGAGACCTCGACCAGCAGGGGCTCGGGCAGCCCCTGCCTCAGGCA
>NZ_JBMFLY010000092.1:0-2935 GCF_049970955.1 Thermogladius sp.
AGAGACGTAGAGGAGCCTATACTAGAGGGCATGTTGACCAAGCTTATGTCCCAAGTACGCAGCTTCGAGAAGACGATTCTCAACACTCACTGCCCCCCATACAATACAAACATCGACCTCGCTCCTAAACTAGTAGACTTTAAACCGGTGATTACGAGCGGGGGTGTTGTAATGGAGCACGTGGGCTGCAAGTCTGTTAGGAATATTATCGAGAGATACCAGCCGTTAATCGGGCTACACGGACACATACACGAGTCTAGAGGGGTTGACAAGATAGGTAGAACGCTCGTCTTAAACCCTGGTAGCGACTACAACGTAGGGGTTCTTAGGGCGGCCTACATCGTTCTAGAAGGTTCGAAAGTGAAATCGTACCTATTAGTCTCGGGCTGATTTTCCCTTTATACTCCAAGAAAATCTTACCCACCCTCCATACATGTTTTAATAGTTGTGTAAAGAGGAAACATATAGGTAAAGGTAACACTGGTGAAGACTATTGGCGACGAGAGAACTATATGTTAGAAAAGCATCTGGTCTTGTAAGGGCGATGAGTGCTTTCGACGCAATGAACTTGAATGTCTCTATGTGTAGCCCACCGCAAGGGGTTCTCTGGGCTTGGACATTCGGCCCAGCTATGATACTCGGCGTTCATTTAGCCTTATCGTACTTCCTAGGTATATGGGTTGTCCTTGTGAGCGGCGCGCTACTATACGCTCTGTGGATGATAGCGATCCCTAGGTCGGGAGGAGACTACGTTTGGTTTAGTAGGGCGGTACACCCCGCCTTCGGCTTCGCCGTGAACTGGTTTTTCTCGTTTGTCTTCTTGAACTGGTACGCCATGAACCTACAGACCATGGGGCCTTTCTGGCTAGCCCCGATATTCTACACTCTAGGCTACAAGGAGTTAGCTGATTGGGTCTCCTCGTGGATCGGCTCTGTTATAATAGGCACCCTATTCAATATAGCTTTCACGCTACTCTTACTATACGGGATTTCCACTTACAGTAAAATATGGAAGTACTTGTTCTTCATAGTCCTGGCTGGTTCAATAGTATACGCGGCAATACTCTACCTTACTCCGAGGGAAGTCTTCATAACGCGCTTCAACGCGGTCTCTAGTATCAAATACAACGAGGTAATAGACATCGCCCTGAAAAACGGCTGGGTTGCAGGTTGGACTATAGCAGGAGTCTTAATGGGTCTGGTATTCCCCTTGCAGAACTATAACTGGGCCGGGTTCCCTGCGTACGTCGCTGGCGAGGTAAGGAGGGTTGAGAGGTCCGCGTGGATCGGGATCGTGGGCGGACTAATTGTGATGGGGCTATGGTATAGCCTGCTCGGTTACAGCATCTACCACGTTGCCGGGCTAGACTTCCACAACGCTCTCGCCTACATTTACAACAGGGTTCCCGACAAATACCCGTTGCCGATACCACCCTACCCCCAGACATACCTCTGGATACTCTACCCCGACTTAGTCTGGCTGCAGGTTCTAGTAGGATTCCTGTGGTTCTTGTCGAACGTTTACCTGACTCCCCCCAACCTCCTGATATCCTCGAGGAACATGTTTGCCTGGTCGTTTGACAGGCTACTCCCCACGAGACTGACGAAGGTTAATGAGAAAGGCGCCCCTGTCTACACGGTAATAGTGTCGGCTATAATAGGAGAGCTCATAATGATGTTCGTGGCCTCTGCAACATACCAGGTCATGATAATGAATACATTCATAGTAATGATGGTGGTCTTGGGGCTAGTAGGGCTAGCCAGCTTCGTCTTCCCCTTCGTGAAGAGAGAGATGTATGAGATGTTTCCCGACCAAGCGAAGATCAACATAGGAGGCTATCCGTTGATATCTCTAGCAGGCTTAACCACAGCGATAGTAGCTTTCTGGGGCGCCTACTCCATGGCCTCGGCCCCAGCCTTAGGCGGGCTTAGCACAGCTTCACTGATATTCAACATAGCCATACTACTAGCTTCCATCCCAGTGTATGTAGGGGCGTACTTGTACAACAAGAGAGTACTGGGACTAGACATCACACTACTATTCAAGGAAATACCGCCGGGTTAATCACGCAAACTATTTTTTACCCTATCACGCATTCTTAATAAGGTGAGAGGGACATGATCACTTCTTTTGACGAGAAAATCGTCGCGAAAGCCCAGGAGATAGTTGAAAAAGCTAGCTCAAGAGGGATTATACTCAGGATAATCGGTGCGATCGGCATATACCTCCATATTAAAGACACACCCGAAGCGTTGAACTTCTATACTAGTACTCCCCGTTTAAGCGAGAGACAGACACTTTTCACAGATATAGACCTGGTTGCCTATAGTAAGCAGCGTAAAGACGTCATGAACTTCTTCGAGAAAGAGCTTAAGTACTCGTTTAACCCCCGCCTACAAATGATATTCGGGGGTAAGAGACTACTTTACATGGACCCCCACGACGGTTTCAAAGTTGACGTTTTCTTCGACAAGCTAGAGTTTAGCCACGATGTTCTCTTCGGTAGTGAACCGGGTAAGGGAAGACTTGAACTAGACTACCCTACTATAACACCAACAGACCTACTACTCGAGAAACTCCAAATCCACAACATAAACTTCAAGGATATAGTCGACATAACAGCCCTCTTGCTGTCACACGAGGTCGGAGAACGCCAGGAGGCGAACGTGATCGATGCTAAGTACATAGCTAGCGTACTAAGCGACGACTGGGGGTTCTGGTATGATGCGATGGAGAATCTTAAACTCGTAGAGCAGTACGCCCAAGGCTTCCTCGACAAAGGAGTTTTAAGCCAGCACCAACTCCAAACCATCAGATCGAGAATCAACAGGATCAGGGAGGTAGTTGACGCTACTCCGAAATCGAAGAACTGGCTGAAACGCGCCAAGGACGGCACTAAGAAGCCGTGGTATAGGGAGGTAGAAGAGTACGTTT
>NZ_JBMFLY010000093.1:0-2919 GCF_049970955.1 Thermogladius sp.
TCAGGGAGAAAAAGCCGTGGGCCTGCAACCTTTGCGACATTAAGCACGTCTGTCCACTGGGTTACGAGTTATGAGGCCTCTATTCATTAGGAATGCCGAGCTGATAACTAGGTTAAATAACAAAGAACTAAAAGAAAGTCATCACCGTGACGACGAGCGACGCGTCCTTGACTTTAAATGACAAAGAACTAAAAGCTGGCGGTCTACCCCTACACGGCGTTCAACTACGCCGGCTTTAAATAACAAAGAACTAAAAGAGGACAAGCCGATCAAGCGAATTATCGACAAAGACATCTAAGAGCATACTCGTCTTTCACGATGTCGCGGGTAAAAAGTACAGGGAATTCAACATAAGGGACATAGAGGCGGTCGTTGTCATAGGCTCGAAGACTAAGTTGGACGCAGGAGCAGTATCTCTGCTTGCTAGATTCAATATACCAGTCGCAACTGTAAATAAGCTGGGAACGTGTGTGTGTTGAGCGCGCCCCTGGTAGTCCTTTACAACGAGACTAGGAAGGCCCAGTACACGCTTTCGCAAAGCGAAAAGCTAGACACTATGCTGAACATTCTGAAGGCGAAGTTCAGGGGCTTCGAAAACATATTGAAGTACCACGAAAGACCGACTCCGCACATTCCAGGAGCCCCTCAAGTAGCGGGGGAGCTACTTCTATGGGAGGCTCACGCCAGCAGGGAGTACTGGAGAGCCCTATTAAGCCTCCTACCACACAAAATACTACTAGAGCTCAAGGAGAAGTACGGCTTCGAGGGAAGGAGACCCCGCTCTAGAGACCCAATTAACCAGCCCACAACTTTACCGTCTTTAAATAACGAAGAACTAAAAGAGCTTTGCTAGGTTGGGATCCTCGGATAGCCTCGCTTTAAATAACAAAGAACTAAAAGAAGGTGGGCTCTATGATTAGCCTAGTCCCCTCGATCTCCTTTAAATAACAAAGAACTAAAAGCGGGGTGGAAATTAACCAGTCTATTTCGCTCCTTTACGCTCTTTCCGCGAGGGCTTTGCTCGCCGCAGGTCTGGACCCAACTACGGGACTGCACCACAAGACCCGCTACTCTATTCCACTTGTCTACGACTACTCTGAGATGTTCAAGCCCGTAGCGGTCCATGCCGCAATAAAGGCCATGAGTAAAGCGGGGAGGTTGCCTGGGCTCGATAAAGATGGTTATTTAACCAAGGAGTCCATGAGATTCCTGTTCGAGGAGTTCTTCTATATTTTCAAGGCGAGAATAAGAGGCGCAAAAATCACGCCTCACAGGGCGGTATACGTGAACGCCTTCAGGTTGGCAGCGAGAATAAGAGGGGACAAGAGCGCGAAGTACACGTTTACCTACAACCCCAAGAAGCTCAAATACCCCGAGCGCTAATTAGCTAGCCTCTATCAGTTTACCTTTTAGTTTTTATTCCTCTAGTTCTTTTTCTATACTTAATTTGCAACGCTTTTAGTTCTTTGATTTAAAGCCTTACTACAAGTTCGCGTCAAAGCTTGAGAAGCTCGACTTTTAGTTCTTTGTTATTTAAAGGGATTATCCGTGATCACCCAGTAGTAGAAGCTAGCCGTCTTTCGGTTCTTTGTTATTTAAAGTCTCGACAAAAAGCAACTACTACGTAAACCTTAGCATCTTTTAGTTCTTTGTTATTTAAAGGGGGACGTATTGTCTTGACGGGGTAGCATACATTGACTGCTTTTAGTTCTTTGTTATTTATTGCTGATAAGGCAGTACTGGACAAACAACATGTACCTGTTCTTTTAGTTCTTTGTTATTTAAAGTAATTCGCAATTACCTCACGAATAAGAAGAGCGATACCTTTTAGTTCTCTGTTATTTAAAGATAAAGCGCGGTTATGCCTACGCGGTCCACGTTATAAACTTTTAGTTCTTTGTTATTTAAAGGATAAACGCCAAGTTCTACTACGACGGCAAGCCTCTCTTTTAGTTCTTTGTTATTTAAAGTACGGGCAACACGATAACGTCTACACGTTTGTAATCTTTTAGTTCTTTGTTATTTAAAGTGGAGATAACGCCGGCGAGCATTGTACTTGAGAACGACTTTTAGTTCTTTGTTATTTAAAGATTGCCGTCCTAGTGTACACGCCCTCGTCGAACATGCTTTTAGTTCTTTGTTATTTAAAGCCCCGCTTGGATGGGGTTCTTGATGGACGTGTTCAACTTTTAGTTCTTTGTTATTTAAAGTGAGCCCCCATTGACCCCTCATGGGCTTTATGGTGGGGGGGTCATCTTTTAGTTCTTTGTTATTTAAAGCCTTCGCCGACTACTTGGCTAGGCTGGTCGCCATGAGCTTTTAGTTCTTTGTTATTTAAAGTGATGGTAATGATCGCTAACGCCGTGGCGGCTATCATCTTTTAGTTCTTTGTTATTTAAAGGCACCTCAGGGTGAGCCCAAGTGAAGGACAGTCTAAACTTTTAGTTCTTTGTTATTTAAAGTCCACCCCGTCCCCGCCGAAACCGAGTGGAGTCGAGACTTTTAGTTCTTTGTTATTTAAAGAGCTAATCCTCAAGGAGTTCGAGATAACGATAACTAACTTTTAGTTCTTTGTTATTTAAAGGGAATTCAAGCCGCTTGGTTCTCGTCTATTTTAGCTGCTCTCATCAGGGACTAATAAGGGTTTGGGTGAGGTTTCTACGGGCCGCTGGAAACTCCCACGGGCGTCTCACCTGTTTATAGAGCGGTCCCACACTAAGGAGCCCTAAGTGTGCGGTGACAACGTTTCCCCTAGTCTCATCCACTTACACTAGCACATTTACCGAGGGCGGATGGTTCTCGCAGTGCTTGGGGAAGACTCTGAGGCTCGTCTTCATCGGTACCGACAACGTTAAGGCCGCCGAGCGGGCGTCTCTCCCCGGGGTCCCTACTGCCTCCCCAGGTAGTCCTCGACCTCCC
>NZ_JBMFLY010000094.1:0-2779 GCF_049970955.1 Thermogladius sp.
CGGGGAAGGTAGAGGAGGTCTACTTACTGTCCAAGCTGATGTGCAAGCTGTACGCCGCGTCTAGGAGAGACACCCTCACCAACATCTCGAGGAGGCTGGGCGTGTCTGTGCAGGAGTTGAGCAGGATAATGCGTAACAAGGAGCCGGTCAGCGCTAGGAGGGCGGCCGACCTGGTCTCTAAGCTGGCGTACGTTGACGAGGACGCCGAGCTCAGGAGGAGCATCCGCGAAGCCCCGCTGCCCTTCCCCCACTTGAACAACTTGACTTCACGATACCCCCTCAGCCTCTACTGCTTCCTGTACAAGGCCATAGACGCGGTCAAAGACCTCGAGTTCGGCTACATAGTCACCGTGGAGGGGGCCGGGCTGGTCCTGGCCACCCTAATGGCGGTAGCCCTCGGGAAGAGGCTGGTCTACGGTATAAAGGCGGCTAAGGTGGCCGGGGGCCGCTCCTTTACAGCTGGTCAGGGCCCGGCCTACTCCCTCGACGCGACTCGTCGAGTCGTCTCCTTCCCCAGCGCACTGGACCTCAAAGGGGAGAGGGCCGTCGTCGTGGACGGGGTGGTGTGGACGGGGGCGACCGTAAAGTCCATGTCCAGGTACGTCGTGAAGAAGGGGGGTGTGGTCGAGGCCGCCGTTCTAATGGCGACGACGCGCGAGGTGGTGGAGAAGCTGGAGAGGGAGCTGGATTGCCCAGTGCACGCCCTCCTGACTCTATGACGGCGTGTACGCTGGCGGGGTGAAAAACCTAGGAGACGAGGACCTCCACGTCTACCTCGAAGACCCTCCCACCTCGCAGCACCTTGAGCGTCACGTAGCCCCTGTCGATAGCCTCCTCAACCGCCTCCCTCAAGTCGCTGGTCCTCGCGAGCTCCCTGCCGTCAGCCTCCAAGAGGATGTCCCCGTCCCTCAGTCCGCTGTGGTGCGCGGGTGTCCCAGGGATGACCCTGGCCACTATAAGGCCCTTCTTCACTCCCAGCCTGTAGAAGCCGGCCACGGTGGGGTTGAGAGGGGCGACGTAGACGCCTATCCACGCCCTGACAGGCCTGCCGTACCTCTCGATCATGAGTATGAACCTCTTCACGGTGTTGATGGGTATGGCGAAGCCTATGCCCTGGGCGTAGGGGACGATGGCGGTCGTCACCCCGATGGCCTGGCCGCGGAGGTTGACCAGCGGCCCCCCGCTGTTACCCGGGTTTATCGCGGCGTCGGTCTGGACAAGGTCCTCGAGCATAAGCTCCTCGGTGTAGATGTTCCTGCCCGTCGCGCTCACGACGCCCATCGTGACTGAGTGCTCGAAGAGCCCCAGGGGCGAGCCGACGGCCAGCACTATCTCGCCGACTCTTATCTGCCTGGAGTCCCCGAGCTCTATGGGCGGCCTGTAGTCCGGCACCTCGAGCAGTGCGAGGTCCCTGCTGGCGTCGGCGGCTATCACACCCGCCTCGTGCGAGTAGCCGTCGCTGAAAGTCACGGCTACTCTAGAGGCGTTCTTGACAACGTGAGCGTTCGTGACGGCGATTCCCTTCCCCACGATGAAGCCGGAGCCGAACCCCCTCAACGACTCGTAGCCGAAGAAGAGCAGGGGGACCTTGATCTCTGTGGCCACCGTTATAACCGAGTCCTTGACCCTCTCGACGATGCCCGCGATCTCCTCGTTGAGCTCCTCCAGCCTCACCTAGACCACCTACTCCTCCCCTGGCTCGACTCTGTAGAGTAGGTACCTGTCGTAGAGGTCCGTGGACAGTATGTCGAGGAGGGCGATGAGTATGAGCTCCTCGTCCTGGCTCAGCTCCTCCTTATTCAAGAGCTCCACAGCCCTCTTGAGTATACCCGCGGCACCCTCCCCGCCCTCGCCCCGCTTCCAGAGGAGCTCGATGTACTTCGCCTTCATGTTGTTGTAGAGCGTGTCCAGCTCGTCTGCCAGGTCGACGGCCTCGTCCTCGCTCAGTTGGAAGTACCTCTCGACCGCCCTAGCGAGCTCCCTTCTCTCCATGAGGACACCTGTCTATAAGTGTGGGGCAGGGGCTATATGTACATTACCCCTTAGGCCTACCTAACGCCGCAAACTATTTTTACCACGCACCCACCTTATTGAGAACCGTGGTCCTGTCATGGTGGAGTTTACGCACCTCCTTTTCGCGATCCTCGCGGCCCCCTACATCGCCGCTGTCTTGATGTACACCGCCAGGGCGGTGAAGGGGCCCACTGTACCCGACATAATCCTCGCGGTCGACTGCATCTCCTACGACCTCGCAGTTTTCCTGGCCCTCCTCTCGGTCTACTACCAGTCCCCCCTCATGATCGCCCCGGCCATCCTCCTAGCCCTCTGGGCGTACCTACTAGACGTCTTCGCCTCCAAGTACCTGGTCTCCAAGGAGGTGGGGGCTTGACGAGCGACCTCGTCTTCTGGGCGGGGGTCGTGGTGGTCTTCGTAGGAGGGGTCTTCGACTTCATAGCGGGGCTGGGGATGCTGAGGTTCCCCAACTTCTACGTCAGGCTCCACGCGGCCACGATAGGGGCCATCTACGGCGCTGTCCTACCGCTGATCGGCGTGGCCCTCATGGCCCTCGGCTCGCCTATACCGAACAACACCTTTATCGCGGGAGGCTGCCTCGCCACAGCGCTCGTCCTCTTCCTCGTGGCGCCCATAGGAAGCCACCTGCTAGCCTACGCAGCCCACAAGGCGAGGGCGGTGGAGTGGAGCCCCGTCGTGGACCAGCTGGGTGAGGAGGAGTGATACTGGTCTACCTCACTCTACTATTCGCGGGCCTCCTAAGTAC
>NZ_JBMFLY010000095.1:0-2736 GCF_049970955.1 Thermogladius sp.
AGAAGGTCCTCTCACCGCTCGGCGAGTGCGTCAACCTCGTCTCGGAGTCCTTCCTCACGGGGAACAAGACGCACCTAGTGGAGTGCGCGAGGCTCATGGCACCGCTGTACCACGTGAAGGACTTGCCGGGAGAGCTGAGGGACGGCGTGGCAAGGCTGCTGGACGTCCTGAGGGACGCGTACTTTGAAAGATGATGTATTCCAGGAGTTTTACGACGGTGTGAAGAGGGAGGGGGTCTCAGTACTAGTAGCCCCCACCTCATACGGCAAGACGCTCACCTCGCCCCACCTCCTAAATAAGGCTCGCGGCGACGGCCTAGCATACGGGCTGATACACGTAGTCCCGTACAGGGCCCTTGTCAAGGAGATATACCTAGAGAAGTTCCGGAACAACGTTTACGGGTTTAAGACAGGCTACCAGAGCATGGACGAGATCGAGGGCGGCGCCGACAAGGACCCGTTCTTCCTCCGCGACATAGTCGTCACCACGCTGGACAGCTACGCGTGGAACGCGTTCGGCATACCCGTAGCCGAGTTCGACAAGGTCGTCAACCACCTCAGCCAGGGTCACGGCTACGTCGCCAGCATGGGCATCTACACGTCCGTCAACGTCTTCGACGAGGCCCACGTATTCCTCGGCTCGGGCAGCGAGAGGGCGGTCTTTGCGATGGTTCAAGCAGCCGTGGCACACCTTGCGAGGCTGGGCGTCCCCGTGGCGGTCGAGACGGCCACAATCCCCTCAGCGAAGCTCAAGGCCCTAGCAGACGTCGTGGACAGGCCTCTCCCCACCGTTTTAGTGTGCGGGACGGAGGACTGCTCGGGCTCTTCCCTCGCGAAGAACTATAGAAGGGTCGTGGGCGACCGCCTCCGCGTGGTGAGCGACAGGGACTGGTACGACAGGAACAGTTTCGACTGGCGCACGAAACTGATCGGCGAGGACGAGGCCCTCCAAGTCGTCAAAGGCCTCTGCCGCGACAGGACGGTGCTGGTGATAAGGAACACGGTGAAGTCGGCCGTGGAAACCTACGAGGGGCTGAAGAAGGCGGGTTGCGACGAGGTAGTGTTACTACACGGCTTACTGGGGGCTAGGGACAGGGAGAAGAAGCTCGAAAAGGTCAGGGACATCGTCGACCGCGGTGGGCCGGGGGCTATAGTGGCGACCCAGGTGGTGGAGGCCGGCGTCGAGGTCGAGGCCCCAGCCCTCGTCACCGACGCAGCGCCCATCGAGAACCTGGCTCAGAGGGCTGGGAGGCTCTGCCGCTCAAAGACGGCCCAGAAGTGCTCGCGGGAGGGCGTCGAGGTCTACGTGGTCAAGAACGAGAACTACAAGGGGGTCTACGACGAGGGGCTTGTAAAGAGGTCGCTCGAAGTGGTCGAGACGACGATCAAAGATGGGAAGACCATCGACTGGAGGCTCCTCGAGGACTACCCCCCAGGCTCAGGTCGAGTCAGCTTCGCGAACCTCATGGAGCAAGTCTATGGCGCCCTAGGCGGCTACTCTGCGCCCGTCAAGCAGTGGGCGCTCAGCAAGGCTCTCTCCCTGGACTTGCCGGCCTCCAGGATGATGGCAGTGCTCAGAGAGCTGCTTAGGGGGGAGCTCTCCTCGACCACCCTCGTCAAGCTGGCCCCGGGCGGGGACGTCGAGAACTTCGTGCCCATGGAGCTGGGGAGGCTGTCCAGGTTACTTGAGAGCAGCGGCTTCAGTAGGTGTGTCGGTTTCAAAAATGGCAGTGTCCTGTTCAAGGTGAAGCTAATGGTTGGTAACGAGGAACGAGGGGTGGATGTAGAGGTTGAGTTGAAGCAGGTCAAGACACCCTTCGACCTGACGAACACAGTCTACCGGAGAGTCAAGGACGAGCATAAGCTGAGCGGTGTTTCTCTAAGGGACTACTACGTCGAGCTCTCGGCTAGTTGCTACGACAGTGAGAGGGGTGTGGTCTACGAGTAGCCAGCCGAAGCCGCCCCTGGCCTTCCTGGAGGTCAGGGATGGGAGGCCTGTCTACGAGGGGCTGGCCCAGCACTCCCTTGCTGTCGCCTGCCTGGCCAAGCAGCTGTTTGAGGAAAGAGTGAAGGTCCTCGCGGGGCGGGACCTCCCCAGCCCCACGCAGCTCCTCGCGGTCTCGGCCTGCCTCCACGACCTGGGGAAGGCTTCCCGGTACTACCAGGGCGAGAAGAGGGTAGAGAGCGTCCTACGGAACGGCGGCTCTCTGACCTTCGCGCTCCACCACGTGTCCACAGCCGTGCTATTAAACCTCGCGGAGGCCGTAGACACGCCCAGGGCCGCGCCCGGTAGTAGCCTGCGCGGGCTCCTCAGGCTGGCCGGTCACGTTGCCCTCAGGCACCACCAGGCGATGAGGGTCTCGGCTTCCATAGAGGAACTCGACGAGAACAAGAAGAGAGTGCTCGTCGGGTCCGTGAGGGGGCTGAACCCCGATTGGGTGAAGGAAGTGCTGGACGCGTGTGGCCGCGCCGGTTACCTTCCAGAGGATGTAGTATTGCGCGTCGCGACCGCAGCGGAGGGACTGGCCAAGGCGGGCGACGCCGAGATCGCAGCACTAGCGGAAAGCATAGCCCGGTACACCCCGCCCGAGAAGGAGCTGAGGCTCGTCGCCTCAGTCGCGGGCGCGGTCATCGTCGCCGACTACGCCGTCTCGCTCGTGGCGAGGGGAGGGTACAGCGGCCTGGTCGAGGTCTGGGAGAGGGGGTTGCCGCAACTCACCGTAGAGGCCGGGCGCTG
>NZ_JBMFLY010000096.1:0-2706 GCF_049970955.1 Thermogladius sp.
TGGGTGTTGGCCGGGTGTCGCGGCCCGCCTCATCCGTGGTCTCCCTGTTGTCACGGGGGGCTTTAAGCCTGCTCCTCCCGGGCTAGGGCCCCCTCGTGGGCTGCGGGCGCTGGGATGCTGGGGGTCACGGCCCTGGCCACGCCCGCCACGGCCTTCTCGTCGAGCTCCGCGGGCCTGTACTCGCCCGCGGCGTCCTTGAGGGCGCCGAGCTCTATCCCGGTGAGGGCCGAGTAGTACTCCAGCCACTTGTCCGGCCGCCTCCCGTACTCCTCGACGGCCTCCCTGTAGGCCCGGGCGGCGGCAGAGGCCAGCCTCCCGCCCAGGCTGTTGGAGACGCCGAGCGTGCAGCAGAACTCCACGCCGAGGTCGTCGGGGCCGAGCACGGGCTTGAAGCCCCTCCCCGCGAGCTCGAGGTAGACTGGGTGCCAGGCCACCACGAAGCCCCGCCTCGGCGGGCTGGAGGAGACCTGGGAGGGGTCGTCGAAGTAGGCCGTCCCCTCCGCCTCGAGGAGCCCCCGCGAGACGGCGACGCCCCTCGCGTAGTCCATGGTGCTTATCATGCTGGAGTAGACGGGGCCGGGCCTGCCCGACGCCATCACCCTGAACCCGCCCCTGACCCCCGCCGGCACGACCCTGAAGGTCCTGTAGGCCGGGTAGAGGTAGAGCTGGCCCGGGAGGGGGGAGAGGGCCATGTCCACGGCGCCCTCCGCCAGGGCCCTGGTGGCCCTGAGGCCGTCCCTGAACACGACGACCTCCACCCTCACGCCCCTCGACTCAAGCCTCTTGACGAAGCCGCCGAGGAAGAGGTACTCGCTCGAGTAGACGATGCCCAGCCTCAGCACCCTCCCCCCGGGCTCCCGCGCCCTCTCCGAGAAACCCGGGTACACGTAGACCACCTTGCTCCTCCCGACCACCTCCCTCGCGATCAGGCCCTGCCTCTCCAGCTCGGCGAGTATCTCGCTCACCCTGCTCTTGCTGGCCCCGAGGGCCCTGTGTATAAAGGACTGCGGTACCCTCGACCCCTGGTACCCGCTGAGGAGCTCCCAGACCCTCTCCCTCAGGCTACCCGGCATCCTCCACCACTAGGCCCTTAAAACCTGGGCCGGTAATATGCCTTAACGGGGGGTCGAACATGTGTTCGGGGAAAAAGCTGAACAGGCTGCTGGCGGCCCTAGAGCTCGCCCTGCTCGCCTCCCTCTTCGCGGTCCCCTACACGCTGCTGGCGGGCTCCAGGGGCCTCGAGCTCCTCGCCTTCTGGACGCTGGCGACCGTCGCAGTGGGGCTGCTGGCCCTCCTACACCTCGGGCTAGAGGCGGGTGAGGGGGAGTGAACGCCGCCTTCTTCCTGGCCCTGCTCCTCTACGCGGCGGCGGGGACGGCCCTGGCCCTCTTCTCGAGGAGGTACTTCAGGAGGGACGTAAGGGACTACTACGTCACTAGCGGGAGGCTGGGGGGCGCCGTCTCGGCGCTGACCTACGCCGCGACCACCTACAGCGCGTTCATGATGCTCGGCCTCGTGGGGCTCGCCTACGCGACTGGCGCGGGGGCGCTGGGCTTCGAGCTGGCCTACCTCGCCAGCACGGTCGTCCTGCTGTCGACGGCCGGGTACAGGATACACAGGCTGTCGAGGGAGAGGGGCTGGGTCTCCCCCAGCCAGATGCTGGCGGACATGTACGGCAGCAGGGCCCTCGGCCTAGCCGCCTCCCTCGTCTACCTCTACGCGATGCTCCCCTACCTCGCCGCCCAGGTCCTCGGCCTCAGGATAGTCTTCGGGTACGGGGGGCTCGGGGAGGCCGAGTCCCTGGCCGCCTCGGCGCTGCTCGTCTACGCGTGGATAGCCGTGGCGGGGATGTGGAGCGTCGCCCTGACCAACCTGCTGCAGGGCTCGCTCACGCTGTTCGGGGGCCTGGCCTACCTCGGCTGGCTGCTGCTCTTCTTCACCCCCTCCAGGGGCCTGACGCCCGGGAGGCTCCTGGAAGACCTGGGCTCCGCCGGCTACCTGGGCCTCACCGGCTTCTGGACGCCCAGCGTCTTCCTCGCCTACACGATACCCTGGGTCTTCTTCGCCGTCTCCAACCCGCAGGTCGTCGCGAAGCTCTACCTGCCCAGGAGCGGTAGGGCGTACAGGGAGACGGTGGCCTACTTCTTCGCGTACGGGCTGCTCTACACCCTCGTGGTCGTGGCCGCCGGCCTCGCGGCCAGGGGGCTGGCCATAGAGGGCGTGCTGCCGGGGGACATACCGAGGGACAACGTGACCCCGACGCTGCTGGGCTACATGGACCCCGCCCTGGGCTCCGTGGTAGCCGTCTCCATCATAGCTGCCACGGTAGACACTGCCAACAGCATCGTTCTCGCCGTCTCCAGCAGCGTCGCTACCACGCTGGGGGCGAGGAGCGTGAACGCGGCGAGGGCCCTGGACGCGGCCCTGGTGGCGGCCGCCACTGCCATAGCCGCCCTCAAGCCGGGCTTCATCGTCGACCTCTCCGTGCTCACCAGCGTGATACTCCTGCCCGTGGGCCTCCTGACCCTTGTCGGCGCCTACACCGCCGGCGAGCGCAGCGCGGCGCTGAGGTACGGCTCCCTCGCCTCCCTCCTGGCCGGAGCGGGGCTCGCCACCTACTACGCCGTCGCGCTGGGCCCTAGGAGGGCCTTCACGTACACGGTGGCCGGGCTACCCGTCTCCGGCCTGGTCGCGGCCGTCTCGGGG
>NZ_JBMFLY010000097.1:0-2567 GCF_049970955.1 Thermogladius sp.
TACGGGAGTATCCTCTCGGTTACCTGCATCCACGGGCTCGACGCGTCGCCTTCCACGACGGGTACCATAACCGCGTCGAGCCTGTCCGTAACCCTCACGACCTCTTCGAGGGGCGTATCGGTTGGTACGGGTCCACCCAGCTTGTTGACCCAGATGACGTGCTTGACCTTCTTGTTCTCCCTCAAGACCTCGCTCGCCTGCGGGCACTTCTCCGAGCCGATGTCCTTCAGCTCGCAGAACTTCTCTACGACTACGGCGGACGTCCTGTTCACCGCCCCCTCAAACGGGTACAGGGTCACCATGTCGTGGATCTCGACGACCCTGGACTTAGTCGCTAGGAACCTCCTGAACCCGGCGCCCGCCTGCGTCTTGAACACAGTGAACGGCATGAGGAAGCCGAGCCTGCCGCCGGGCTTCAGGTACAGGTCGAAGCACCTCGCCAAGAAGAGCATCGCTAAGTCTCGCTTGAACCCGCCAGCGCCTGCCCCAACGAGACCGTATGTGTTCTCCCATAGCGGCTTGGTTATCTTCCTATACTCGTCGGGCAGGTTCTCCCATCTTACCCACGGCGGGTTGCCGACTACGTAGTCGAACTTCCCCTTTAGCATTGGCGCAAACGCGTTTCTTATTATCGAGACCCAGACGTCGTTCTTACCTTCTTTCTCTAGTTTGAGGAGCGTCTCGTAGAGCTTGCCAAGGACTTCTACCTCGGCGTCCGATAAGTCTCTAAACTCGTGTTTAACCCTGTTCTTGAAGTCCTCCACCGAGTAATTGCTGTTAAGCCCGCCTACTATCTCGCCCAATACCCTCGGGAGGAGGCCCTTCTCTACGACGCTCACGGGTAGCTGGAACTCCCCTGCGACCGTCTTCAACACGTACACGTTCGCGGTGAGCGTCGCCCTCTTTTCAACCATTATGGAGTCCGCCAAGTACACGGGTATCTCTATACTGCCCCTCCGGGGCAGGTCGGCTATCATGAGCAGGTAGTTCGTCCTAGCAGCGAGCACGGCTAGGGGGTTTAGGTCGTAACCGACGACGTTCTCGAGCAGGTAGTCCAGCATCACGTCTTCTAGGAAATGCTCTCTAGCGTAGTCCCTGAGCCTAGCAATGTACCTGACGAGGAAAGTCCCCGAGCCGCAAGCCGGGTCTAGAACCCTTATCTCGAGCGGTCTCAGGCTGTCCTCGGAGCCGAGCTCCTTTAGCCTATCCCTCGACAGCCCCACCCTGTCCAGCAGGAAGTCCGCCAGCCAGTCGGGGGTGTAGTACTCCCCGAGGTTGTGTCTTATGTCCTCCGGTACCAGGTGCTGGTAGAGCCTCTTCAGGAGATCCCTAGCTGACTCCGGCTCGAGCTGAGGGGTGGCCGGCTCGTAATTTGCTAGCTTCCTGGCTATCTCGGCCAGCACATCTGCCAATTTCTGATCTAGCTCCTCCAGGTACCAGGAGAAGTAGTCGCCCTCCAGGAAATTCTCTATACCGAACTGCTTGAAGATGCCGCCGCTCTCAAGTTTCGCGAGGGCCTTTCTGAGGGCTTGAGCACCGCCTCCTGTGTAGGCGTCGTCCAGCTCCGCTATGTAAGACTTGTAGAACCTGCCACCGCCGTACAAGTACACCACCTCGGCAGCCAGGAGCTTGAGTATCAGGGCGTAGTAGGTCTGCACTGCGAACAAGAGCTTGTCGTAGTCCACCTCTCCGGTTAGACCGTACTCTCTGGCGAGCCTGGGGAGCTCCTCGAGCCTCTCAGCGCTGTAGCCTGTCGCCTGCTTGAACAGCCTGAGCCAGTCCTCGAAAAGCACCTTCGTCTTCTCGCTTTTCGGCTTGAGCAACTTCTCGTAGAGCACTCTAACGGAGCGGGCGGTCAGATCGGACTTCGGGCCGAAGTCGTCCAGTAGCAGGTCTACTCTGAGGGCCTTTCTCCTCAGACCCCTTATGGCCTCAATGAGCTTTATTACGCTCTCCCTAGTTATCTCGTACGGTCCCCTGAGGATCCACGCTCTTCCTGCCTTGTTATACCTCACAAAGGCTATCTTGTCGCTTATTATCACCCCAAGGTACCTGTCCCACTCGGCTTCCGACGAGGCCTCCTGCTGAATATACTTTATGACCTGCTCCTTCGCCCTAGCGATGTCTGCTTCTGAGGAGAGCCTACCAGGGGCTTTATACTCTATTATGACGTGCCCGTAGAGGGCGTCGACCCTAGCACCAGACACTAGCGTGTACTCGTACTTGCCGTACTGCAATACGCCCAATGGCTTTAGTATCTTCTCTTCAATGCAGTAGCTTGAGACCCATAGTCTCAGCTCTTCCTCGTTCCTAGCCTTCTTAGTATGTACCTTAAAGCAATTGACAATATCATCGATATCTAACGACGGAACCCTAATAGTCCCCGATGCACTCACCTTGTACCACCCTTTAAAGCCCGGGTTTTCACCCTTGGCTTTAGCCTAATTACAAACTCAGACCTCTTACCGGTAGGGCTGATACCGCTGTAGTAGTTAAACACCCCACGGCACCTCGGACACTCCAGCATCTCCACAGAATAGAACCTAAATCTCCAAGGCCCTTTGAGG
>NZ_JBMFLY010000098.1:0-2567 GCF_049970955.1 Thermogladius sp.
GTTCTGCTACTACAGGATGATAGACAGCACGGCGCCGTACATCGGGACGGGCAGGCTCAAGAGGCTCGCAACACCCGAGGAGTTCGCCGAAGCCGTCGCCGGCTCGAAGCTCGTCTCCGACAGCTCGCTCGTGATCCTCGGCGCCAGGGGCGACGCGTCGATGTACCCCGACGAGATCCCGAAGGTGCTGGACCATGCCGAAAAGCTCGGCGTCAGGGCGAGGTTCTTAGCCCTGAGGCGCGCCGCCTACGACAAAAAGGTCGCCGAGCAACTCGCGAGCTACGACAGGCTCTACTACGGCACTACGATAACCCCGATGGCCAGGGAGACTGGCACGCCGGTGGACGAAAGCCTCCAGCTGAGGGGCTTGGAGAACGTAGCCGACTACAGCGATCGGGTGAGCGTCGAGGTGGGCCCGATAACGGTAAACAACGTCGTCAGGCTCCCCGAGGTCCTCGAAGCGCTGAAGTCCCTCGGCTGGAGGAGCGCGATATACAGAGGCGTCAGCGCCGGCGCCTGGGGCCTGAGCAGAGAGGAGGTAGTCAAGAGGCTCTACGAGGCGGGCTTCCTCTCCGAGGAGCAGTACAGGAAGGCCCTCGCCTCAAACGACTACTTCTACGCCGTGAAGAACGACCTCAGCGAGCTCCTCGAAGCCGCCGTGGTGCGCGCGTTCGAGGAGCTCGGGCTGAAGCACTACAGACACACGGGGCAGTTCTACGCCGCGGAGTGGGGGGTGCCCGTGGCGAAGACCAGGAGGAACAGAGTGAGGCGGGACGTGCTGGAGTACGCCAGGGGCTTGGCGTACCCCGGGAGGAGGCTTGAAGACGAGCTGGAGAGGCTCGGCTACGCCGACGCCGAAGTGGAGCGGGTCGAGGTAGACGGCGTGGCCGCGGCCAGGGTGAAGACGGAGGTGCCGATAACCGAGGACGTCGCCATGTACCTGGGCGAGGTCACGGGCGTCGCCGTCATCGCGGAGAACTACCTCCCGTCCCCCGACCTGCGCACGCTGAGGCACTACCTGGACTACGACTTCTTCGCGATGCCGCAGAGGACTAAAGACCTGATCAGAGAGAGGCTCGGATGAGGAGGCTGGCGGTCTTCGTCCTGAAGAGCGGCCTCAAGCAGTTCGACTTGTTCAAAGACTGCGACCACGCCTACCTGGACGGCGAGAGGCTCTTCCCCAGGGTAGACCCGGCTGAGTACGACGAGGCTGTCGTGGTGGACAGCACCTCGGCCTCCGGGCTCACCCTGCTCAAGGCCAAGTCCCTACTGCAGAAGCTCGGCTTCAAGAATGTGAAGACGGCGGCGCACCCGGTCACGAAGCACAGCAGGGCTGTAGTCGACATAGCCCTCCCGAGGAGGGAGCCCGTCGGCACCTCCGTCTTCGTAGCGGGCCCCGCCGGCTCCGGGAAGTCGGCGCTCGCCTACGGCATAGCCGCGGCCCTGGGGGGCAGGTACGTGAAGTGGGGCGAGGAGGTGGCGAAGAGGTTCTGGGTCGGGAGGTACGGCGAAGTCCTCGCAAGCCTGGAGTCGGAGAACCCGTTCTACGTCGCAGAGAGGCTTGTGCTGGACGGCGTGTTCAACGCGCGGGACGAGGTGCTGGTCGTGGACGGGGTCAAGAGCCTGAGCCAGGCGGTCTTCGTGTCCTACACGACGCTCAGGCCCGCGCTGGTGCTCTACGCGGAGGTGGACCCGGAGGTGAGGGAGTTCATAGTGAGTGTCAGGGGCATGCCCGACGACGGGTTCGACAGAGAGAGGGCGGGGCTGTTCTCCAGAGGCCTGGCCGAGCTGAGGGAGGCCGGCGTGGTGGTCAGGCTCGACTCGAAGCGCCCAGACCCCCTGGTAGCTCAGGTGTTTAAGCTGTTGGGGCTGAGCCCGACCGTAAAGGGCTACTTCAACCCGTTTATAACCAAGAGGGTCCTGCTGTGGTCTTGGTACAAGGCTTGGGTCAAGGCGAGGAGCGTAGAGAGCCCGCTGGTGGAGGAGTGGGCTTCCCGGGTAGAGCTGTACAGGGGGTACTCGAAGAGGCTGGCGAAGAGGGGCGCCGCTTTAGACGGAGCGGCGGCTGACCTGGTGGACTCGGTAGCTACTGCTACCAGGCTCATAGACGACATACTCGACGAGCACGAGGTGAGGCTCTACAGCGAGGAGGGGGCCGCCAAGCCGGCTAGGTGGACTGAGCGCGGGATATACCTGACGGTGGTGGACAGCGTGGCGCTGATGCTGAGGGCCAGGAGGATAGCCAGGCGGCTCGGGAGGGAGCGGGAGCTCTTCGAGGCGATGGAGAGGGTGGTCAGGGCCGTGGACTTGGAGCTGGAGCTGGAGGAGACGAGGAGGAGGCCGAGGCCGGTGGACTGGTTGCTGGCCGCGGAGAGGGAGGCGGCGTTTAGGGAGTTCGCCTACTCCCTGGCGGGGCTAGACGCGGAGGCGGGTTATGTAGAGGGCGTGGTGGCGCAGGCGAAAGACGACTTGATCGGCGCCGAGAAGGGCGGGAGGGAGGACACGGAGGAGAGGCTGAACCGGCCCACCCTGCCCAGGGTGTTCAACAGGCCGGAGGAGGTCTTTGA
>NZ_JBMFLY010000099.1:0-2549 GCF_049970955.1 Thermogladius sp.
TAGCAGCGTCGAGTTGAGGACCGGCAGGTCCAGCTCCCTCACGTCCACGGTCCCGTTCGGGTACTCCAGTAAGAGGTACTTGAGGGTGAAGGGCCTGAGGGGCGTGACGTTCAGGTAGAGGGTGTCCCCGGACAGGGCGAGCGTCATAAGGGGCGGGCTCGAGGCCTCCCCCAGCGCGTCCCCCGCTCTACTGGCGGCGTAGTCGAAGGCGTTCGAGAACTCCCACAGCTTACCGGCTACCGCCAGGCCCACGACCACCATCGCTATGAGGGCGAGGTAGAGGCCCACCACTGTGCTGACCGCTCTCAAGGCGACGCCACCAGGGCCCCCCTACTCGTCTCGAGCACGAGCCTCCCGTCGCTGCTGGGGGCCCTCACGAGCGCCCCGTCCACCAGCCTGTCCACGAGTGTCCACGACCCGTTGACGTAGGCCTCGACCCCGCTCTTCAGCGCGACGGGGCATCCCTGGTAGTAGGCGTACACGTAGCCTCCGCTGTATGCCACGTAGGCGAGCCTCCCGCACTGGTACTCCACCCCGCTGAGAGCCCCCTCGGCGTTGATGACCGAGGCCAGCACGAGCCCGAAGCCCGCGAGCGTAGCGAGGAGGGCTAGAGAGGCGGCGACGAACTCCTCCACTGGACCACCCTACCCTAAGGCCGGCTGTTGAGGGGGCCGGTGGGGCGAAAGTAAGGGGGCCCCCGCTTCCAGTGAAAGCTTTTTATCTCGCCGCCTCCATCAAGGTGTCTTGCCTGGTGTCCTACCTCATGACACTTGTGGCGGAGGGCCTTCTGAAGAGGGCGGTCGAGGGCCTCAGTAGGGAGGTCGAGTATAGGGCTAGAGAGGTTGTGGCGAGGGTGCTGCTGCCGGAGAGGGTGGACGGCTCCGTGGTCGAGAAGTACTTCAGGAAGGCCCTCCGCCACGGAGCCTGGAGGAGGCTGCCGGCGGCTAGCCGGGGCCTCCTGCTAGCCCTGAGGAGGTGGGGGGTGGTCAAGTCCCCCACTCTCAGGGCGGTCCTGAGGGAGGTCTTCCTCGAGATAGAGCTCTACACGCTCAGGGGTAGGGCCCTCTTCTACGGGGCCATAGTCGCCCTGGCCGAGGGCTGGGGCAGGCTGGGGGAGCTGGTGTCCAAGGCCTCGAGGCTGCTCACCCTGGGCATATTCTACCTCAACCTCCCCACCGTCTACAGGTTCTACGGGTAGGGGTATGAGGTTCGCCTCGCCCGTAGTCAAGACAGGCAGGGGGCTGCTCCTGTCCCCGCACTTCGGGAGAGCGAGGCACTTCGCGGTGGTGGAGGTCGGCGAGGGGGGCTACAGGGTGGTCGAGGTCTTCGAGAACCCGGGGCTGGGGAGGGAGGGGTACGGGAGGGCTAGGGCCATAGTCGAGGAGCTGGCGAGGAGGGGCGTCGACGCGGTCGTAGTCAGCGAGGTGGGCCCCGGCGCGTTCAGCCTCCTGAGGGAGAGGGGCTTCAGGGTGCTAGCCCCGAGGCGGGCAACCGGCAGGCTGCCGTCGATCGAGGAGGTGGCAGAGGCAGTGAGGCGGGGGGAGGTGGTGGAGCTGGAGGCCCCCAACGAGGAGCACGGGGAGGACGCTGAGGGAGGCGGGGGCGAAGGGTAGCCCTCGGGAGTCCATGGGGCTGGTGGACGCCCTCGGCGCGGCGGGCCTGGCCCTCTCCCTGGCCCACTTCGCCTTCCCCCTGGCCTACTACGCCTACCTGAAGGCGAGGTGGCTCGGCCGCCCCTGGGACCTGAGGCTCGACCCGGGCTACAGGCCCCGGGTGACGGTGATCGTCCCGACGTACATGGAGAGGGAGCTGATAGAGGGCAAGCTGGAGAACGTCTACGAGCAGGACTACCCGAGGGAGCTGCTGGAGGTGCTGGTGGTCGACGGCGCTAGCGGCGACGGGACTGCGGAGGCGGCTAGGGAGTGGGCTGGGAGGCACGGGGACCTGAGGGTGGAGGTGGTGGTCGAGCCCGCCAGGAGGGGGAAGGCCGCCGCCCTCAACGAGGCTCTGAGGCGGGCGAGGGGCGAGGTCGTGGTGGTGACGGACGCGGACTCCCTCTGGCCGAGGAGCGCTCTGAGCGAGGCCGTGAAGTGGCTGTCGGACGAGAGGGTGGCCGCGGTTTCCTGCCTCAAGGTGCCGGGGGGCGGGGCCGTGCCGGGGGTGGAGGAGGCCTACAGGGGCTTCTACAACACCGTCAGGCTCGCGGAGAGCAAGGCCTGGTCAACCCCCGTCTTCCACGGGGAGCTGGCGGCGTTCAAGAGGGGGTTCCTCGAGGAGATCGGCGGGTTCCCCACGGACGTCGGCGCGGACGACAGCTACACGGCGGTAGCGGCCGCCCTCATGGGGCTGAGGGCTATAACGCCCGAGGGCCTCACCTGCGTGGAGTACGTCCCGGGGAGGGGCTACGCGGCCTGGAGGACCAGGAGGGCCCAGCACCTGGTGCAGAGCTTCGCCAAGGCGTTGAGGCGGCTGAGGGGCTCGAGGGCCCCGCGGCGCTTCAAGGCGGTGCTCCTAGCGGAGGCCTACCTCCACCTGGTGAACCCCTGGCT
>NZ_JBMFLY010000100.1:0-2545 GCF_049970955.1 Thermogladius sp.
GCTGTAAGCGGGTCGAGGTTGGAGAACGGCTCGTCTAGTAGGAGGAAGTCGGGCTCGACCGCGAGCGCCCTTGCTATGTTCACCCTCTGCTTCATCCCCCCGCTCAGCTCGTTGGGGTAGAAGTCCTCGAACTCCCCCAGCCCCACGAGGGTCAGGGCCCTCCTGGCCTTCTCCCTGGCCTCGCCCTCCCCCACCCCTCTGGCGAGCAGCGGCAGCGCTACGTTGGATAGGACCGTCATCCACGGCAGGAGGGTGGGGAACTGGAAGACGAAGCCGACTCTCGGCTCGTGCCCGAGGTGGAACTCCACGGTCCCGGAGTCGGGCTTCTCCACGCCTGCTATGATCCTGAGGAGGGTCGACTTCCCGCAGCCGCTGGGCCCCAGTATGGCAACGAACTCCTCGCCTACGTCGAAGCTTATGTTGTCCAGGACCAGGACCTCCCTGCCGGGCGCCTTGTACTTCTTCGTCAGCCCCCTGATGCTGAGCGTGAGCTTAGTCGACAACGAACCTCGACCCCATCCTCGCGAATAGCCTGTGCCAGACGAGCCTGTTTAGCAAGACTATCACGAGGCTCATGTATAAAGCTACGAACAAGACCCCGAGCGCGTCGCCCCCCGCCGCGAGTTTGTCTATGAGGCTCCCCACCCCTCCCATGTCTACTTCGAAGTTCTCGAGTGCGATGTACTCCGCGGCTATAGAGGCGTTCCAGGCACCCCCCGAGGCGGAGATTAGGCCTGCCAATATGGAGGGGAGCATGGCCGGTATGAACACGGACTTGAAGTACAGGAACCCCCTCACCCTGTACACCTCCGCCAGCTCGATGATGTCCCTCTTCACGTACTGGAGCCCGAAGATCATGACGTTGAAGTACACGTACCACAGGGCGCCCTGGAGGTAGACGAAGAACATGACGAACCAGGGGGCGGTGTGCGCGACCGGTAGTAGTAGAGGCCACCAGATCACGGCCGGGATCGACGACAGGAGCTCCCCAGCCGTACAAGCGGCCAGCCCCGTGGCCCTCCTCCTGTGCGATAGGTACGCGAGCGGGAGAGATATTAGTAGCGAGACGAGCACTACAACGTAGACTCTGACCAGCGTCAGCCAGACGTTGCTCAGGAACATTTCCAAGTATTTGACCATGTTATCGTAGAGTGTGGCGGCGGAGACCCCGCGTAGCTCCACCCGGGGGCCCAGCAGAGCGGCCGGGATTAAGGCCGTGGCAGGTAGCGCGAGCCTCCTGTAGTAGACCCAGAGTCTCAGGACAGCCCTTACCACGAGCCTCCAGAAAAGCCTCGCAAGCTTCTCGAGGAAGTCGTAGACCGCCGCCACACCAGGGAGTATGGCGAGCCCCGTGTACTTCACCACAGCCGGGTTCCAGAGGAGTATGTAGGTTGCGAGGATGACGGCGAACAAGACGGCTATCCCGGCCGCGAAGGCCTGGGAGTCCCCCCTGTTCGAGGCGTCGAATATGAAGCTCCCCAGCCCGACCAGCTTGAGGGTCTGGGACCCCATCGAGATCACCTCCGCGCTCGTGAGGAAGAACCAGCCGCCCGCCCAGGATATTATGCTATTGGAGAGGAGAGACGTGCGCGAGGCGGGGGCGTACACCAAGGCCACCTTGAGGGGGAGCGGTATCCTGTACACCCTGGCCATCAAGTCGAAGGAGGGGTCGAGAGACTTAACAGACGCGTACACGCCGAAGATCATGTTCCAGACCAGGCTCGTCGTTATCAGGACTATTGCGCTCAGCTCGCCCCCCACACCCGGGCCCAGCGCGTAGACAAACACGGATAAGACGACGGGGAAGAAGCCCAGTATGGGTATGGACTGGAGGACGTCTAGGGTGGGTAGGAGGACCGTCTCGACGACCCTGTTCCTGGCCATCGCGATGCCCGTGAACAGGGCGATCAAGAGCGATAAAAGGTATGCCGCGAACATCCTGTAGAGGCTCATAAGCGTTGCCACGACGAGCTCCGGGACCAAAGCCCACACCGTTACACGTTGTCAAGTTTATTAGGATCCCGAGCGTTTAATATACCCACCGGGGTGCTTAGAGGGGGTTGTCACAAGATACAAAGAAGGTCGTGCTACCGTACTACCTAACACCAGACCACCTACTCGGCCTTGTTGAGGCCCTCCACAGCTTGGGCGGGAGAGCAGACCCCATGAACCTGGGGGACCTGCTGGGCGAGAACATCGACATACTGCCCCACGTAATCGACGTTGCGGAGAGCCTGGGGCTTGTCGCGATCGCCCCCAACGGCGACGTCGTGCTCACAGAGCTGGGCGAGAGGGTCGTGACCGGCAACATAAAGAGCGTTAAGAAGTTGCTGAGGGAGAACGCCAAGAGGGTAGAGCCGCTCGGCACCCTACTCGACGTGCTCTCCAGGAGGAGGGTCATAACCTCAGACGAGTACGAGAGCGTTCTCTCGCAGTACTACCACCTCCACTTGAACGACGCTAAGCGGAACATACTCCAGTGGGGCGCCTTCCTCGGCCTTTTCAAGATGGACGCGAACGACGAGTACGTGTACCTGCTCCACTC
>NZ_JBMFLY010000101.1:0-2512 GCF_049970955.1 Thermogladius sp.
TGTGCTGTGTTAGTAGTGATGTCACTACAAATACTACTAGTCCAAGCGGCATTATAATGGGTCCTGGCATGTAGAATGCTGCCCACACGTCGCCTGTCTGCCCGTAGAAGTACAATCCGAGGACTATCCACATTGCTACGTTGAAAACAGCTTGAGTTATGGCGCCTATCCTGTTAGCCTTCTTCCAGTATATCCCCATAATGAACGGTATTGCCTGAACAAACATCATCATGTACCAAGCCATTTGAGTGAGGAAGTATATGCTTGGCAAGTACAGCGCTATCCACAGAGCTCCCAGAGTCCCCACTACTACTATGATTCTCATTATCTGGACTGCTTTCTCCTCGCTCACCGATTTGATGTAGGGCAGAATGTTTCTTACGAACATGGAGGGTGGTATTAGAGCCGCCGAGTCGGCCGAGCTCATTATTGTAGCTAGTAAGCCCACCACAAATAACGCGAAAACCCACGCTGGAGCTGTATACATTACAACCATTGGCATAGCCATCTCGGGCTGGTCCAGTACCGGGAACAATACCTTGGCTATGAGCCCGTACAGGGCTCCACCTGTCAAGCCTATGATCCAGTAGCTGACCCCAGCTGCGATTGCGGCCCTCGAAGAGGTCTTCTCGTCCTTGGCTGAGAGTCCTCTTTGAACAAGGTCTTGGCACGATATTGAGCCAAGCGGCTGGTTAATCCACGAGGCAATGTAGTATAAGAGTCCAAATAAGCCCACGTACCCCAGGTACTCGTAGCCACTGCCTGGAAGTATGCTGAAGTCGTCTGGAGAGAGCTTGCTAACCAACGCGCCCGCTCCTCCCACGTACGCGAAGGCGAAGTAGAGCCCAAACCACATAGCTACCCAGAAAATAAACACTCTAATGAAGTCTAGTAGGGCTACTGCGAACATACCGCCTAGCGTCGTGTAGAATATTGTTATGATCGTGGCTAAGTACAACCCGGGTTCCCTCTCCCAGCCTAGTAGTATTTGGAAGACAATGCTGTACGCTAGCAGCAACCCTCCTAGCCACCCTATGTACCCCAGTATCTGGACTATTGCCGAAGCTATTTCCATTTCAGGCCCATACCTGTACCTGAAGAAGTCGGCCACCGTTATGTACTTCAGCTTTCTCAACTTAGCTACGAAGAAGAGGCCAAAAAGTATGACTGCGAGCGCTGAGGCTATAGGGTCCATTACGACCCCTCTCATGCCAAACAGATACGTCATCTGAGCACCTCCAAGAGAGGTCCCTGAGCAGAACCACGTTGCGAGAATAGTGCCCCACGCAACCCAGAACCCAAGCGACCTCCCCGCGACCACGAAGTCGCTTATGCTCTTGATCTTGGCATAGTACTTCACACCCACATAAATTACTAAGATCATGTATAGTGCTATGCCAATCCACGAGGCTAGTATCTTCTCCTCCATGAAATTAGCCCCCACTTTAGTACTCTTTTAAATATATATTTTTGATGTAGAGTTAAATATAAATATTTTTATTTAGGTTTATTTAGGTGTTTACCAAATAAATCTATATGCATAGTAAGGGCTTGTTGGTAAATTGTGGGTGGTATGTGTGGCTATAAGAGTCGTGAAGTTGAGAGAAGCAGACCCAGGCCTTCTCACAAGGATCAAGCTCAGGTCTAGGCTCGACATTTCTGGAATCAGGACGAGTGTCGAGGAGATTATGAAGAGCGTTAGGGAGAGGGGCGATAAGGCCATACTCGAGTTCTACGAGAGGTTTTACGGTAAGAGAGTCCTTGAATCTCTAAGAGTTAGCGAAAACGAGTTTAAAAAAGCCCGGAGCGCTGTGTCTGAGAGGTTTATTAAAGCCGTGGAGTACGCTGCCAAGAACATAAAGAGGTTTCACGAAGAGCAAAAGCCCAAGGACTCGTGGTTCATTGAAATCGAGAGAGGTGTTTTCATTGGCCAGGTTACTCGGCCTATCGAGAGCGTGGGTGTTTACGTGCCTGGTGGCAAGGCGTTCTACCCTTCAACAGCTCTCATGACAGTCATACCCGCTCAAGTCGCTGGTGTCAGTAAGATTGTCGCTACAACACCTCCTGCCCCCGATGGAAGCGTAGACCCCCATATACTCGTTGTCCTAGACTACCTTGGCGTGAGAGAGGTATTCAAGGTTGGAGGCGCTCACGCTGTTGCTGCCTTGGCTTTTGGAACAGAGTCTGTCCCGAGAGTTGAGAAGATTACTGGACCCGGGGGCTTGTGGTTTACTGCTGCTAAGCAGATTATAAAGGAGTACACCGATGTCGACATAGACTTCCTCGCCGGCCCATCGGAAATCCTCGTTATTGCCGATGAAACAGCTGACCCTGAGTACGTTGCCAGGGACTTGATTTCGCAGCTAGAACACGACGAGGCAGCAGCAGCGGTTTTAGTAACGCCTAGTCCCAGCTTAGCAGAGAGAGTCAAGGAGATTGTTGAGACCCTGGTCGAGAAAATACCGAGGAGCGACATTGTGAAGAAGGCTCTCGAAGCGTATAGCGCCATAGT
>NZ_JBMFLY010000102.1:0-2475 GCF_049970955.1 Thermogladius sp.
GCTCCTTCACCCTCCCGGTAGACACCAGGTTTAGGAGCACGGAGTACCTGTAGACCGACTTTGCCTCGCCGCTACACGCCTTTTCCTCGCCCGGCGGGGCGGAGGACGCGCACCGCCTGAGCGCGCTTATGGAGTCGGCGAGCCTGGACAGGACGCTGGAGTAGTCGCCGGTCTCGCCCCGAGGCTCGGGGGTCTGCTTGAGTACCCCGGCAGCCTTAGAGCAGAGGGAGTGAGCGCGGGTTAGGCCACGGTGGGACAGTAAAAAAGAGAGTTGGGTCAGGTCCTCGGCTAGTTCGCCGTGCTTCAAGCCCTACCGGCAACCTCGGCCGGCTTCTTTGCCTTCCACCAGCGGTGTAGGGAGTAGAACACCAGCGTCAGCACCACTAGCCAGCCTATGGCAGCGAACACCACTGCCAGGACCGGGTCTACGGTCAGCGGCACGTCTTTGTAAACGCCTATGGTCTCCACCACGCCCTCACCCCGCAACTTTTTCGAACTGCTTCGTCGACTTCACCCCCAGTACGAAGCCCACAATGAACAAGGCTACGGTGAACGCCGCCGAGAGGCCGGCTAGTGCCGGGCCCAGCCACGTCAGCGGCTCACCGGTCTGGTAGACGATGTCCTCTATTCTGGTGCTCATTGGAAGCCACAAGAGCATTGCGACCAGGTATATCGGGGCTATGATCGACAGCACGTACTTCCAGAGGGCCCTCGGCACCCTGATCAACCCGCCCCTGTTGACCTCCTCGTAGCCTTCAGGCCATAGGAACATTCCCGCGACTACTGTCTCGAAGAGCGCTGTCACGACTAGCAGTACAGAGCCCACCATGAAGTCTGTGAAGTCCAGGTAAACCGTTGAAGGCCCCCAGCTGTAGTCCTTCGTCATGTAGCCCTCTACCGCTATGAAAACTCCGAACACCAGGAACAGGAGTACCGAGACAGCCGTCGCCTGCGCCCTCTTCCAGCCGAAGCCCTGCAGCATCTCGACGATCACGTTTGCTATCGCTATAGCGGATGACACGCCCGCGAACCACAGCAGCACGTACCACATAGAGCCCAACACCGCACCTACAGCGCCGAGTCTACCGAAGAACGCCGGGTACACGGCCATTGACAGGAAGAACGGCGACTTGTGGTCGACGTAGACCATCCCTATCGGGAGCACTCCTCCAAACGCGTAGCCGAGGGTGAACGCTATCGTGCCACCGCATATCACCTCGGCGAACTCGTTTAGAGCAGCGGTCGTCAACGCGCCCAGGGCTATGTCGTCTTCGCGTTTAATGTAGCTCGCGTAGGTCGGTATTATGCCGGCTATTCCGAGGCTCAGCGTGAAGAATATCTGCCCAGCGCCCTCGAGCCACGCAGCCGGGTCGCCCAGCTTCTCGAACCTCGGGGTCCACAGCCAGAGGAAGCCCTTGATGGAGTCCCACTCCGGCTTCACCGGGGTCCTCCAAGTCAGCCCCGTGACCAGCAGCACTACTGCGAAGAGGAAGAGTAGCGGCATCATGATCAAGTTCGCGCGCTCGAGCCCCTTGCTGACACCTGGCGCGACTATGATCCCTATCACAGCCAGGGTGAACACCCACGGGAGTAGGTTGTACACGGGGTTTCCGATGACCTGCAGGAGCCAGCCTATCGAGTCCTTTACCTCGGTCACCTCGACTATTTTCCCGGTCATGGACATTCCGGCCCAGAAGCTGACCCAGCCCAGGAGGTTCGTGTAGTAGGCGTTCAGCAGTATGGCTATGGAGAGCGCCAGGCCGCCGGCTATCCCCGCCACGATCTTAGCCTTTTTGTCCCCCAGCCTCCTCTTGCTCACCACGTACATCATCGGCGCTAGCCAGTGCGCCCTGTACTGCCCACCGTACCTCCCAATAGACCACTCGAGCCACATTATTGGGAGGCCTAGTAGTGTCAGCGCTACGAAGTACGGTATTAGGTATGCCCCGCCACCGTACAGGGCCACTCTGCCAGGGAACCTCAGGAAGTTGCCGAGGCCTATGGCGTTGCCCGCCATCGAGAGGATCAATCCGATCCTCGTATGCCAGGTCTCTCTAGGACCGATGGCCTCGGAGGACATACCACAACACAGTTATTTTTTGTCCGTAGAGAAGATAATTTTTTACCCAGCGTAAGTGGGACCAGCGTGGGCTTCAGGCACGTAGTGTTTTCGTCAAGGCCTCTGGATGCATGGTGGACAGGTGAGCTCATCGTTACAAGTCTAGAGAAAGGGGCGCCACCCGACTTCGGCAGACCGGGGGTGGCTACTCTACACATTCGACACGCCGAAACAACCTAAGCAAAGCTACTCGTGAAGCCAAGTACGCACACGAGACTGGGCTTCGAGACAGCTACGCGGGAACTCGTAGTTCGCGCCATACGCATAGGTAGCAGCGAGCTCCCAAGCTGGCCCGGGGCTGGAATATAGAAGGCAGAGCGCTCCCGAGCTACGTCGACGGCTGACCGGAGGGAGCC
>NZ_JBMFLY010000103.1:0-2438 GCF_049970955.1 Thermogladius sp.
CCCACCATGGGGTCTAGCACTACGTCACCGGGCCTCGTGTACATGAGTATGAGCGCCCTGGGGATCTGAGGCGCCCAGTTACCCCTGTAGTCCCCCCTGTGGGTGGCCCAGCCACCCCTGACCGGGAAGCTCCAGACCGTCGTCGACACGTCGGTGAGCTCCTCTGGGAGGGGCTCCAGCCGCTTGACTTCTATAGGGTCGAGCCTTATCACCTGGTCCTCGACGACGACCTCCCTGTTCCTAGAGACGAACTCGAGGTACTCGCTTATCGTGACCTCCCGCATCCCCACCACTCCTGGAGGTCTGCCGGCGCGGCGACGAGCTCTACGCTAGCACCCTGTAACCAAGTAGTCTAGAAACCCGATAAAACCGGAGTGCCCGGGCCGGGGTCGCCGGGACAGCCCACACTCTGGGGACAGGAGGCGGGCCCCCGAGCGGCGCAGGCCTGAAACAGCGTGCTCGGGAAGAGAAGGGGGGTGCGGGCAGTCCACGCTACTGCTTCACGACGACGTAGACCCGGGTCCTCCTCGTGCGAGAGACCAGCTTCACGAGACCCTTCTCCTCGAGTAGCCTCAGGATCTTCTTGGCAGTGCTCACTTTGACCCCGTACTTCTGCGCTATAGTACTGGGGGTTACGTAGGGGTCCTCGGCTCTCGCGATCTCCTTCTCGACCTTGGCCAGCAACTCCCCGGTCAAGTCCGGCGACGTCAAGGCGAGCTCGGGTGGTAGAGGCTTCTCGGCTTTCTCCCTCTTCTTCGACATCGACCCACCCTTCAGGACATGTGGATTCGACAGGGGTTTTAAATCATTAACGCCCACAGGCAGCATCGCGTGAGCGCTCACCCGGGAAACCGAAGGGACGTGCAGGCACCGCATGCAAACCGTTTATTTCGTCGAAACCGTAGCAACTACTGGTGGCAGTGTGAAGAGGGTCGCAGCTTACGTAATAGCCGCCGTGCTGGCCTTGGCCGGGGCGCTACTGTGGGCCGCCCTCCAGGCCAGGCCCCAAGGCGGGTCGGCGCCTACTCCAACGACTACGCCGGCTACTACTCAGCCGCCCGCTACTCTGACGGGTTCGCCGGTCAGCGCGGCTCCGCCGTATGGTCAGACCACGCACGCGCCCCCACCAGGGAGCTACACGGTCGTAGTCGCCCAGCCCCCCTTCGGCTCCCTGGCCGTCCAGCCCTACTACACCGTGTCGTTCAACGAGAGCGAGGTCCGCGCAGTACTCGACCTGCTCAAGCAGTGGAACTTGACTGGGGCCGACTACGCCGAGTGGGCTAACAAGAGCCTCGACAAGCTCGCGGTCCTGAGAGTCGGGTTCGTAATAGCCAACAAGGGGGGTTCCCTTGTCTCTTTCTACGCTGGCGGTTGCGCGTGCAACACCGCCCTCCAGGCGCACCCTGTTCTCGTCGAGGAGGGCGGTGTCGTGGCGGTGCCGTACGTAGACTGCCAGGTGCTGTGCCGTAGAGACCTCTCCCCAGGCGGCGTGTTCTACTCCAGGGAGTTCGTGTTCCTCGTAGAGAGGCCGTTCAAGGGCGTGTTCAAGTACGGGACCATTGGCGGCACGGAGTTTTGCTCAGACAAGACCTGCGTCAAGCCCGAGGGTACCTTCGAGGTTGTCGTCAGCTGACCCGGCAGAGGCGTCGGTTTATTTCTCTGCGTGAAGTAGAATTAGAATGGTGGTGAGGGTTGGTCAAGTGCCCCTACTGCGGCTACGAGGCGGACGTCTCGGCCTTCAAGCTACTGAGGGAGCCTTGGAGGTTCCGCTTCTACACGGTGATGAGGCTGGAGTGCCCGAGGTGCCACAAGGTATTCAACTACTACTCGGGTGTGTCCCCGAAGGGTAAAAAGTCCGAGTTCGTGGTCAGGGTAAAGCCGCGGAAGTGACGGAGGGGGCGCCCATCGGCGAATTCTCTACTCGCCCCCACTACCGCTTTTTAGGCGCGCTATGACCTCGACTTCGACGTCGACCCCCCTGGGCAGGTCCGAGACGCCGACGAGGCTCCTGGCCGGCGGGCTCTCCCCGAAGTACTTCGCGTAAACCTCGTTGAACTCGCCTACGCGGCTCAGGTCCCTCAAGTAGACGGTCACCTTGACCACGTCTCTGAGCGTGCCGCCCGCGTCCTCGACTATGGCCTTGATGTTCTCGAGCACCCTGGTAACCTGGCTTCTGAAGTCGCCCCTGACCACCTCGCCGGTGGCCGGGTCTACGGGTATCTGCCCCGAGACAAACAGCCAGCCGTCCACTAGTACGGCCTGGCTGTAGGGGCCTATCGGCTTCGGTGCTCTACTAGAGTAGACCGGCCTCGTAGACAGCACCCCCTTGTTAACCACGAGACTAGACGCGCTTAATCAAGTTTACGGGGCGGCCAAGTGAGGCTCGAGTAGCGCTAGGGCTGCCGCGAATACGACTATAGCGGATGTGGGCACAGCCG
>NZ_JBMFLY010000104.1:0-2437 GCF_049970955.1 Thermogladius sp.
GACGCTCTCAGGTAGCTCCCTCCTAGGCTTCCTACACAGGAAGAGGTAGCATTCAACTCCCTGTCCCTTCAAGCCCTCCCAATCGTCCTTATTAAAAACGAAAAACCGCATGTATTTAGACGACGGTAACAGGGGGTAGAGGTACTCCTCCGGGATGCCGAGTTCCCTCGCCCTCTTCTCGGTTAGGTAGAAGAACTCTTCACCGCCGACATCCGGTCTTTTACCGTTCTTTATGGCCCACATGCTCCATACAGTGTTTCCACGATATACCTCGAAGAGTTCATCCATTTGTACTATGTAATCGTTCTGTCTCAACTTCTCTAGTATGGTTTGTATAATTTGGGGGTTGAACACGTAGTTGATCCACTTCTCGCCCCTCTTATAGACCTCTGCCTGCGGGACTACGTTGATGACCACCTCGTCCGATATCTTGTAGAACCCCGGTTTACTGGAGTACTCCTCGACGAGCTTCAGTATGTAGTCTACGTTGACGCTTTCTCGGGGTCTGAGCAACATGAACACTATATTGTTACGCTCCCTCTCCTCTTTCTTCGACTCCTTCTCCATGAGCAGAATACAGGCTCCTACGAGTGGTACCGGGAAAACCCTAGTGCTTATGTCTATAACCGCTCTAACCTTGTAATTGTCTAGGAGGTACCTCCCGAATCCCACGCCGTAGTCTGATTGAAGCCACGAATCGCTTATTATCATGCCGAGCCTCCCGCCCTCCTTGAGGAAGCCCGTGGAGTGTATGATCCAGTAAACGTATATGCCTGGTTCAACACCCCTCTGAACCTGAGGAGTTAATTTTTTGTAGTTAGTTAGCGTGCCGCGATACGTATTTAGTATCTCGTTCTTCGTGCTGTCGATGACCTCAGTCCACCTCGTGTAAGGCGGGTTCCCCACCACGGCGTCGAAGTTCCCGAAGACAACGCTCTTCTTCTCCTCGCCCCTCGGCGTCTTAGCTGTGTAGGGCGCCAAGAGTTGCTGGTTCGGTTTTATGGTGAAGTAGTCCCTGACGAAAACGTTTATGTTCGTGCTCGAGACCCGGGGGTTCTTGATGGCTAGGTTCACGGCTGTCAGGTGCGCTGGGAACTCGTTTATGTCGACCCCGTAGAGCTGGTCGAGTATCTGCCTGTGGACATCCTCAGGTACATGCCTTATCTCGTTGTAGGGCTTCCTGCTTTTTAGCTCGACCAGCCTCTTATAGGCCTCCACGAGGAAGGTTCCGGAGCCGCAACCCGGGTCTAGGACTTTGTCGTCCGGGTTCCTGACAGCCCACTTGACGATCAGCTCGGCTACGGGCTTGGGGGTGTAGAACTGCCCGAGCTGGTGCCTCTCCTCGGCCGGTATGAGCTCCTCGTATATGTACCCTATGACGTCGCCCAGCTTCTCTACTTCGTGCGAGCCCAGTAGCCTCACGAGCCAGTCCAGTAGCTTGAGGACCTCCTCGCTCTCGACGACCTCTATCTTGTCGTAGATACCTGTCCTGAACACGGTCTCGAAGTCGCCTGTCCGCTCGATTGCCTTCTCGAACAGCTCCTTCAGCTTCTTGAGGTACTCGCTGACAGTCCTGACCTCACCCTCGGAGTAAAAGGGTTTCAGCTTATCGAGGTTGTAGTACCTCTCTAGAACCTTGTAGAACACGATCTTGTTCATGAGGACGTACGCCATCTCGCGGGCAAGTTGCTCGGGCGTGGGGCTGTAGCCCCGCTCCTTGGCGTACTTCTCGACCTCGCCAGCTAGCTCGCGCTTGAAGCTCCCGCCGGGGGCTATGGCGTCCATCACGAAGGGGGTCAAGACGTCGACGAAGCCCCTGAGATCCTCTATTACGAGCCAGTGGAGCTCCTGTCTCTTCTTCTCCTTCTCCTCCTCCCTGACCTCGAAGGGCTTGGCGTACAGTTCGCACATTAGATCCAAGTAGCCTGCGAAGAAGTCGTCTGTGAACCTGATCCTCTCGTGCTTCAGCAGGTATTTCGGTCTCAGAGTCTCGTATATGTATTTTGTACTGAGAACCCGCCCGTAGTCTCTATCGTCGATTGCCTCCCAGTTGACGACCTTGTCTATTTCCTTTGGAACCATGAATAGGGCGAGTTGCCTGTCGTTGGCCGTGGCTACGAAGGGCACATAGATGCCGTTCCTCTTCAGTATCGCCGCGTAGGCGAAGACCTGGCCCACAACCTCCTCCGAGGTCACGTGGAACCTCCTCTCAGACCTGTAGCCCGGCTTCTCGTACTTCTTCTTGGTCTCTATGATGACCAGCGGCGCGCCGCCGTCCACTAGGACGACTATGTCGGCCTTCCTACCCCCCAGCCCTTCACCGTACTGCCTCTTAACCCCCGTCACCGTGACCCCGTGGAACTTCTGGTTGACGAACTTCTTGAGGATCTCCGATATCTTCTCCTCGACGTCAAACTCCCTCCTAATTACACTCAAC
>NZ_JBMFLY010000105.1:0-1142 GCF_049970955.1 Thermogladius sp.
CGAGGCCCCCTAGGATTGGGTCGAGGGAGCCCGCCGGGTGGCTGAGCGATGGGTAGGACGCTGCTGATCGCTACATGGGGGCAGCCAGCCCTCTGGGGGCCGGCCGTCTACGTTCTGGAGGAGAGGGAGAGGCGCACGCTGGAGCACTGCACCTCGCTCCCCCTGCTCCTCGAGAAGTACGGGGACGCTGACGTGGCGCTACTCGTCCTGGACAGCCTGGTCGACGAGTACGCGGACGGGAGGAGGGAGGGGGCCTGCTACGAGTGCTACGACAAGCAGCGGGGACTGGTGCAGGGGGCGGCGCGCGCAGCAAGCTACTCGGAGCTCCGGAAGGGGGTTGGGAAGTTCGTCGAGGAACTGCTAGGGTGCCTGGGGATCGATGGGAGGGCCCGCGTCGTCGTCGTCTGCCCGGCCGTGGGGAGTCCTGGGGGCAGGTGGAGCTTCGAGAGCAAGCCCGGGGACTTCGAGGCGGTCGCCCTCGCCGGGCTGGGCCCCAGGTGCCTCGAGGAGGGGTATGAGAGGGTTGTCCTCGACCTCACCCACGGGGTCAACTTCATGCCGGCTGTCGCGCTCAGGGTAGCGGAGAGGCTGGCGAATATCCTGTTGCTGGCCCACGGCGCCAAGTCGGTGAAGCTCGAGGTCTACAACAGCGACCCGTACCCGCCCCGCTCCCAGCGCCCGGAGCTCCGGCTGAACCTGGTGGCCAGGGAGGAGGTGAGGGCGGTGAGGGTGCCCGCCCCGCTCCCGGAGAGGCTCCTGAGGCCCACCAGGCAGCTGGACAGCCAGACTAGCGAGGGGGTGAGGCGCGTTAACGAGGAGTACAAGAGGACGGTCGAGGTGCCCCTGTCGGCCCTGTACTACCCGCTGCCCCTCGCCCTCCACTACTCTCTCTCCCAGGCCGGCGAGGCCCCTCTGCGGGTGCTGGAGGACGCGCTCGGGCTGTGGGAGCGCACCGTGAGCGTATATGGCCAAAGAGTAAAGGGGGCACTGCGCCTCGAGCCCGACGCGGTCTACGCGCTCCTGCTGGTGGAGGCCGTCCTCAGGCGGCTGGGGAGGCCCGAGTACCCGGCTCGTCTGGAAAGGCTGAGGGAGACAGTGAAGCTCTACGAGTCGATCAGCGAGCCCCACTACTACCTCATCGT
>NZ_JBMFLY010000105.1:1242-2426 GCF_049970955.1 Thermogladius sp.
GACCCCCGACAAGCGCGTGATGATCGCTCACGCCGGCCTCCAGAAGGAGCTCGTCCTCGTCGACCCCCAGGGCACCCTCTCCTACAAGGTCGACGTACTGCAGCTGCTCCAGGAAGGGGGCCTCCTCATCCCCTTAGCTGAGTAGCCCCCTGTAATAGGCGTGCCCGGCCGCTGGTCGAGGTCGCACCCCTCGATGCTCCTCTGGCATGGCACCCTCGGCTCAAGGGGTTTTTCACTTTCGGGAAACAACTAGTAACTATTATAACATCGTGCGGGGGTTCTGAGCATGGGAGGATGAGGGCTGTAGGGGACGTGGAGCTAGCGGGGAAGATTGCGGAGTGGGCCCGAGGGCTGGAGGAGCTCTCACACAGCCTCCTAACCAAGGTCAACGAGCTGCTGCGGAGCCTGGGCGCCCCCGAGCTTGGGAGCCTGGTTCTCTCTATAGACTGCCGCTACGAGGACGGCGAGCAGGGCGCTGAGAGGGTTCAGGGCCTGTACGACCCCTCCTCGAGGAAGATCCGGCTGTACCTCTGTAATGAAAACTACGATCTGAAGACCCTGATCCACGAGCTCGTACACCACCTCCAGTTCAGTGGCCATGGAGGGGTCACTTACAGGCGCGAAGACATTGAGCGCTTCGCCGAGATGCTGCCTTATCGTCACAGGCCCCACGAGCTCGAGGCAAGGGGGAGGGCGCAGGCTGTGGCTGAGTTGTTGAAGCAGAAGCGTTCAGGCACTCTGCAGGGTGCTACCGAGGCGGCCCAACCCTTCGCTGACCGGATAGAAAGCCTATGGGAACTGGAAGCCCTGCTCACGAAGGCTAACGCGTATGCCCACCTCTTCAAGGGAGCCGTTAAGGAAGGCACTGAAGCCTCTGTTAAACTCTATTTGGCGGCAGAAGCGCTACTCGGAGACGAGAAGGAGGTCGAGGTCTGGGCACGCCTCGATAAGGAGCTTGAGATTTTCTCCGAGCACATTCACCTCTACCTGCACTTCGGTGTGGAGCTCCCACGGGATATCGAGAGAGCTTTAAGGCTCATCAAGGTAACGAGAGCTCGCCTTAAAAAGGGTGGCTACAGGGAGCCGCCTTCCTTGGTCTTTAACCGAGAGGATCTGCTGAGAGCCCTGCGAAGTGAAGGTTTGAAGCAAGAAGGAGTCACGGATACCAGGGGGAAGGAGCTACC
>NZ_JBMFLY010000106.1:0-2363 GCF_049970955.1 Thermogladius sp.
GTCAAGGTCTGGAGCAAGCGACGTCTAGGCATCAATACTCACAGCCTACGCTACGCCTTGATAACGTATCTGCTACGCCAAGGAGTCAACCCGAGTATCGTGGCTAAACTCACGAAGCACAGCAAGCTGGACTTCATCCTCCGATACACACAGGAGAAGGAGGCTGAACGCGTGTTAAAGAGCGAGGAGTTCTTCGGGTGACTAGCATGGTCTTGATAAAGGTTAGGTGTCCCAGGTGCGGGCACGAGTTCTACGTCAACGTGAGCCGGGGCAACCCGAAGGGCTACGGCGCCCACTACGGCAAGAGGATTGAGAGGCTCACTCCCACGCACAAGGCGATACTCGAGGTTCTCAGGGAGCACGGGCCCTCCACGAAGAAGCGTATCGGCGCGATACTCGCGGAGAAGGGGATACGCCTAAGTGGTAACAGCCTGAGCGGGAGGCTAAGCGAGCTACTCGGTGCCGGCTACGTCTCCGTCGAGAAGACAAGGGTCAGGGAGGTCGACCCCAAGTCCAAGCAGTACCGCTTCGTGTTGAAGCCGGTCTGGGACTTGACCGAGAAGGGAGTCATGGCTAGCCTCGGTATCGAGGAGGAGAAAAAATAAGTTTGTTTTTTACTGTTTACCGCTTTTATCCTCCGCGTGCAGGTATTTGTACTCCAGGACGGCCGTCCTCATCATTATCTTCCCGATAAGCCTGCCAAGCTGGCTTAGAACCGCGTCCCTGCCGGCGAGCCCGAGCGCGTACTCCCTGATGAGCCCTGAGGCCGCGTTGACGTCGACGGCTATGTCGGGCCAGGCGTCAACCATGACCCTGTAGAGCGAGTACGCGAGGGAGTCGAGGCACTCTCTGTCGGCGTTCGGGTAGAGGGTTTTCAGGGTGATGTATAGGGCTATGCGTGTAACGTCCCCGGGGTTGAGCTTCTCCCAGAACTTGCGCTCGGCCTCGGTTAACAGGAGGCTGGAGCCGTCCTCGCTCGTCGGCATCGTGGCGTAGAGGGAGAGGAAGCCAAGCGTGTAGGCGACGAGGGTCGTGACGGGCTTGAAGACAACGTCGCCCTTCTCCTTGTCGCGGGACTTCTCTGCACCGAGTAGCCTGAGGTTCTCCTCTTTCAAAAGCTCCTGGCATTTCTCCTCTATTGTCTGCTCGGACATCACGTTTCTGTCTTGTTTTTGGGAACACTGTGGAATAAACATATCGTTATGTTTATCGGAGTGTACGACTATACTCTACGCGTGTCTAGCAGGTTTGACTATGAGCCGATATGGGCTACGCGTAAGAGTAGCGCGGACGCCGGCTACGTCGTCGCGGAGATAATGAAGTCGGCTATACTCGACACGGATCAGAACAACGCGTTGATCAAGCTTAGACGCCTGGTATCAGCTATACCAAACGTTAACCGGCTCAGGGACAAGATCCTCAAGCAGTCGGCCGAGCTTGCAGAGACAATGTTCAAGACGCGTAGGGCGGAGATAGAGGCCCGGTACAAGTCCGAGATAGAGAAGACCATGGACATCTCGATACGTAACAGGCTGGTCGAGAAGATGAATGCCGAGCTACGGGCCACGTGGCTCGAGACACAGGTTGAGGCAATGCTCCAGGTTATAGCCGACGAGACGAGCAGGCTCGGAATATGGTTCGGCTTCATATACGAGAAGACGAGCCTGAAGAACGCTGTACAGGTGGAGTAGAGTAATGCCGTTCACGGCCGACGAGCTACGCGAGAAGAGCCTCTTGTTCAAGCTACTCGTGCCCAGGCACGGCCTACTGAAGCCCAGGCGAGTCTACTTCAGGCACGTGAGCGTCTTCGGCACGCCGGAGTCGGGCAAGACCACGTTCGTGCTGTGGTTCCTCAGGAAGATAGAAGAGGTTCTAGACCTGTCCTCCACGAACTTCATCGCTGTGAGGTGTATGAGGCTCCAGACGTGCCTCGACACGCTGGAGCAGGCGGGTCTGCCGAACAAGCCCTACTACATCGCCTTGTTCGTAGACGACGCGGAGGCCTTCCAGACGAGCCACAGGGCCCTGTCAGCGGAGAACGTCGCGAGCATGCTGGCGCACAACAACATCAGGCACCTTGTATCACGCATGGGTATCGAGACGGCCTTCATAACGCTTGTATACGCTACTCAGAGGTTCAGGAACCTCCAGCTCTTGATGAGGCAGGGCCACGCCGTGGTCTTCAAGGCGCTCGCGATAAACGACCCGAGCGAGGAGCTAGCCTACCGCCAGTGGCTCGGGGACACGCGTGTAGACGAGCTGTTAGAGGTGACTAGGAGGATATACGTGGAGCACGACGACACGGCTAAGGGCTACGCGTATATACGCACGATAAGCGGAGACGAGGAGTGGCTGTACAGGCA
>NZ_JBMFLY010000107.1:0-2359 GCF_049970955.1 Thermogladius sp.
AGCTCGGGGCAAGCCTGATGTACAGGTTTAACAGGCTGACAGTAGGGTCTACGACGTACCCGCCGCTGGTCTACGCGCTCGAGAGGGACGTTGTGGGTGTCTACTCAGCTAGGTGAACGCCTTTTTTCCTTGTAAACCTCAACTCCTCGACCCTGTCACTGTACCCCACTATTAGCAGGTCGGTAAACCCCTTGAAGAACCCGGTCGACACCACCCCTGGTATCGACTCTATAGTCTCGGAGAGCTCACCCAAGTCCGCGTTCTCGGGCACTCTCACATCGACAATGACTCCCCCTAGGTCCGAGACCACGGGGCCGTACTTGCCTCTCCCTGATACGCGGACGCTCGCCTCGAGACCCATCGACTTGAGCTTGCGCAGCACGACGTTGAGGGCCTGCGGGACGACCTCGACTGGTAAGGGGTGTCTCTCGCCGAGCCTCTTGACCCTCTTCGTGTAGTCCACTATGAAGACGTTGAACAGCGAACTGTAGGCCAGTATTTTTTCGAGAGTCATAGCCGCGCCTCCGCCCTTGATCATCGAGCCGTCTTCCGAGACCTCGTCGGCCCCGTCGACGTATACCTCCACGAAGTCGACAGTCGAGGCATCCAGAACTCTGAACCCCTCCTGCCTCAACAAAAGCGCTGTACTAATAGAGGACGGCACGAAAAGGACGCTCTCCCTCGCCTCAAGCCTCTTCGAGAGCTCCTCGACGAACTTTTCGACCGTGCTCCCCGTACCAACACCGACCAGCCTGTACCCTCCCTCCAGGACGATGTCGACCGCCCTATTCGCGGCGTTCCTCTTCGCGAGCTCGGTCTCCACGCAGATCGCCCTCTCACCTAGCTTTGTATTCCAGCAGGGTTGAGACGTATCTCTGTACGCACTCCCTCAAGCCCCCGGGGAGCCTCTGTATTAAGCTCATCACGTTAGACCGCGTGTTCTCGGCTATGTCCCTAACCCCCTCGAACCCGCTGTTTAGGTAGTACACGGCTCTCAGGTAGGTGGCCAGGTCGTCTGCTATCTTAACGAGAAGGGCTTCTACACTAGTAGCCGACTCCACCTCCGCGTACAGGTCTTTGAAGTGCGCGAAGCCCAGCTTGCCCAGAGCCTCCTCCTCTAGTCTCCCCACCACGTCGCCTAGTCTCTCTTTCACGGGCCTCGGTATGTCACCGGTGAGCGCCTCGGGCAGGTCGTGTATTAAGGCCATGGTCAGGGCCTTACCCTCGTCGACGTTCCCGCCGCATCCTCTAGCCTCGCGAGCGATTCTCAGAGCTAGGACGGCTACGAGGTACGAGTGAGAAGCCACATCCTCGGCGAAGGCGGCCGGCACCCCTCTGATCAGCCACCCAGCCCTGGGGATGTTGTACAAGGCCAGTAGCCTGTCCAACTCGTCTCTACTAGACAACCGACCACCCGACGGACTACTTACCTCCTCCGAACTCTAGTAACACTTCTCGCTATTAAAACAACGACTAGTAAGGCTAGGCCCAAGGCCAGGTAGGCAGCTACTTGGCTAGGTTGGAGGGTCGTAGCACCCGGGTTCTCAGGGCTCGTTGCAGGGGCAGTAGTCTGCGGAGTACTCTGCTGGGTCCACGGCGAACTCTGAAGAGTGGTAGAAGTGTTGTACGTCGTGTATCTTGGTTGCGTTGTCGTAAAGGTGGTCGTGCTCTGTAGACTGCTCGTGCTTGTTCTCTCACCCCCGCTGGTGGTTGACGACCAAGGAGGTGTTGGCAGTGCAGTAGTTACCGTTGTATGAACCGGGGTAGACGAGAACGGCGGTGCGGTAGTGGTTGTGGAGAATATAGTTGTAGTGGTACCCGTGGTCGTTGTAGCCGTCGTAGTGTGAGCGCTCTCGGTGGGGACCGTTGTGCTCGTCGTGGTAGGCGCCGTTGTCGTGGTCGCCGTTGTTGTTGTCTCGGTAACAGGTGGTGTAGTGGTGGTTGTGGTCGTGCTCGTGTTGACCTGCCCTCCGATTAACGGCGGGTATCGCACGAGAGGCTTCCAGTCCACGTTATACTCGTCGATCGTATAGGGCTGGTCGCCTACACCGTCTCCATCGGCGTCTACCCCCTTGTAGTCCGACCAGTAGTTCCCGTAGTAGGTGCTATTCCACTGGAGAACGCTGTTCTCTAACGCCACTTGCTGTACGTTGTTGATAAAGGCGTTCCCGTAAACCAACCCGCCCGAGGTGTTGTAGGCCCTCAACCCCACGGTGTTATAAGCTACTATGGTGCCGTGCATGGTGAAATTAGGGGAGGCTAAGACGACAACCCCTTCCATGTTCGACTCGACTATAGACTTGTAGATAGTCACGCTCGAGTTAACGATCTCGACCCCGGTTAGACTCCTCACCGCAAC
>NZ_JBMFLY010000108.1:0-2349 GCF_049970955.1 Thermogladius sp.
CAATAGAGTTTAGCCGCTGGTCTCCATGTCGGCTGGAGAGTCGAAGCTGGCGCTCTTCAAGGTCACCGCCTACCTCGACGGGTTCAGGGGCTTCGTCTACACGGGCAAGCTGTCGAAGACCCTCGTCATCACGGCGGTGCCGGAGCTCGCGCCGCACTTCCAGCCCTCCTCGGGCTCTCCCCCCAAGCTCGTCCACGTCTCCCCCCTCTACAGGGAGTCCGGCGGCAGGGTCGAGGCCGTCTACACCAGGCTCTCGTGTAAGGGGGGCCGACTGGCCAGGTGCGACGGCGGGGTCCCGAGGCCCGTCTTCCTCGAGGGCTTGTACACCTTCTACCTGGGCCTCTCGACAAGCCTGTTGGACCCCGGCAGGGTGCTGTCGGGGCTGGCGAGCCTGGACGGGTACTTGGAGTTCATGAAGCAGAAGGTCAGGGTCTCGGTGAGGCAGGTCGAGTACATAGACCCCCACTCCCTGGCCTCGAGGCTGCTGGACGAGGCCGCCTCCAGGGGAGGGCTCAAGGTGGTGTTCTCCAGCCCCACGCAGCTCAGGGACCCGTTCAGGAGGGGGAGGCACAAGTCCTTCCTGCCGTCGCCCCTCAACGTCTTCTCCACCCCCGCCTACATCTACGTCTACCAGAGGTGGGGGTTCAAGCGGGGCAGGTTCCTCAAGCTCCTCAGGGTCCTGGACAGGGTCTTCAACGAGACCTACACCGCTCTCAAGACGGTCAGGCTGACATGGTTCGTCTACGAGAAGCGGCCCGAGCCGGGGCTGATAGGCTACGCGAAGTACGCGGTGAACGACTACTACTACGAGGAGTACAGCAAGAGGCTGGGGCTGAGGGAGGCCATCGAGGGCGTGCTCGCGGCGGCTGTAGCGCTGGGGACGGGGACGGGGAGGGCGGCGGGGCTCGGGCACGTCTTCCTCGAGCCGGCGGAGCTGGGCGCGGAGAGGGGCGCGCCCAGGGCGGCCGCGGGCGGGCCCCAGTAGGGCTCGGGCCGGGCCCGGAAGGCTTATCAGGCCAGGGGGAGAAGTCTAGACACGGTACAGCCGGATGAGGCTGGTCCTACAGTACTCGCCCAGGTTGCAGGTCCTGGCGGGCTCGCTGGGCTACGAGCTCCTCACCGGCGAGCGCTTCGAGGAGGTGGTGGTCGTCTCGGAGGCGCAGGTGGGCGACGCGGAGCAGCGGCGGCTGCGGGAGCTCGCGGAGGCGGTGGGGGCGGGCCTCAGAGTCGAGGTCCTGGGCGACGACCTGAGGGCCTGGGCGTCCCTCGAACTGCCGGACGGCGTGGTCCTCGACATAACCCCCGGCCGGAAGATCTACGCGCTGATCCTCCTCCAGAAGTGCCTGAAGGCGGCAGGCTGCCGGGCCAGGTACCTCCTCGTGAGGGACGAGGCGAGGTACGGCTACAGGTTCTTCGGCTACATGCCCAGGTGGGCCTTCAAGTTCATAGAGTTCCACCCGGAGCTGCGCGAGGTCGGGGTGGACGTCGGCAGGGCCCGCGAGGCCTACAAGCACCTGAGGCCCCCGCAGCCCCTCAGGGTCGTCCCCGAGACGCTTCACGCGCTGGTCAACCTCTACAGCCTGTCAGGCGCGGAGTACTTCGAGGTCGAGGCGTGCGGGGGCTTCGCGAGGTTCAGGTTCGCGGAGGCGGCGCTGACTCTCGAGAACTACCACGAGGCGGGGAGGGGGGACGTCGAGGCCTTCAGAGAGGCCGTCACAAGCCTGCTGGTGCTGGAGAGCCACGAGCGGGTCCGCGAGAGGATAGAGAGGTGCTTCGCGGAGGGGGGCGTCGTCGTCCCGGACACCAACATACTCGTACACGGGAGGTTCTTCGACGAGCTGAGGAGGAACTACAACCACGTCGAGGTGGTCGCCCCCGTCTGGGGCGACATAGTACACCACGTCGTCGGGGACAAGTTGACGACCAAGAGCAAGATGATGACGCTGGCCCTCAAGAGGGCGGAGGCCCTCAACAAGGTGGTGCCGTCGGGCGTCCGGGAGGCCAGGGGGGACAAGGCGATACTAGACGCCCTCAAGGGGCTCGCCGACACGAGGAGGAAGGTCTGCTTCCTCACCGCCGACCAGAGGCTGCACCAGCTCGCCAACAACGTCTTGAGGGGGGACTCCATACTACTCGAGGTGCCAAGGGAGCCCGAGCACGGCTCGCCGGTGTGCGTGGAGGACCTCTACAACCTCTTCCTCAACCTGGCGTACTGGTGCGGCTCCCTGGCCCTCAGGGTGGGGGGCAGGGTCTACAGGGTGGAGGCCAGGGAGGACTCCCTGACCCAGTGGCCCCCGGAGCTCAGGCTGCGCGAGCCGAGCGACCCGGTAGAGGTCTACTTGGTGGACA
>NZ_JBMFLY010000109.1:0-2221 GCF_049970955.1 Thermogladius sp.
GGTTCTTGTTCTCAAAGCCGGGGAAACGCTTGTCGGGCTTGTTCTCAGTGGATAGGGACTGCATGCTTGTTCTCATTGATGGTTGCAAGCGGTTGGTGACAGATCTGTCATACGGGGCTTGTTCCCATAGGAGGGGACTCGCGTGGCGGGTACCCTGTTTGTTCCCATCAATAGAAAACGAGTGGGGGAGAAAAAACTAGTTTGTTCTCTTGGCGGGCTTGTAGGATACTATCTCGTAGAGGTCTGGTGTTTGCCTGAGTTGTTCTCGTAGAGTCCTGACCTCCTCCTCGAGTATGAGGAGTCTAAGCTCGACGGGGTCTGTGTTCTCGACGCCTCTTAGCCACGAGGCGACGGCCTTGAATACCGCGAGCGTCCTCGGAAGTACTAGCCTGGGCCTAGCCCTGGCGCCGAACATGTATGCTACGGGTGGTATGACTCCGACGCCGATCGAGCTTGCGAGGGACTCGAGTGCTATGAAGGCCTCCTGCTCCGTGGAGATAGGCTCTTGTGGCGGTGGCCCGGGTATCGGCTGCGTGTATGACTGTTCTCCAGTCGAGTTCACCTTGACGCTGACGTGGACGCTGGTATAGTATACGAGCCTGTGCTCGAGCACGCCGGCTGAAAACGGTGCGAGGGTCGCCGACGCGAGTATGAAGAAGGGCGTGAGTAGCCAGAGCACGCGTAGGATGCCCCTCGTGTCCGCCTCGTCGTCGCTGTGTAGCCGGCCGAGCATGTAGAAGAATATGAATGCTCCGGCTCCGGCCTCGACGAGTAGTATCATCATCTATGCATCAACCCGGTTAGGAGTATAAATCCTACCACGCTCATCAGGAGGACTAGGAATAGTACGAGTATGTTTGACTTCTTCTCGGCCTTCTCGAAACGCTTGAACATCTCCTCGAGGCCCTTGGTCACGCTAGCAGCCGCGGTCAAGAGGCTCGTAGCCCCCAGGGCGGTCTGCTCCGCTATCCTGTCGAGCGCGTCGAGGTCTCCGGCCAGGGCGACTGGTAGGAACGCCTTCACGTCTAGCCCGTACTGCCTCATCTTCGCGATGAACGTGGCGACGTCCTCGAGCGTCTGGAGCCTCGCGTTCTCAACCTCCCTTATCACGTCGTTCAAGGCGTTCAGGCTCTCCTGTAGCTCTGACAGCTTAGCCTTCGAGTTCTCGTCCGGGTACGCCTGGTAAGCCTTCACGAGGCCCTCGAGCCTACGCTTCTCATCCCTGAGCCTCGGCAACACGACGGTCTTGATGTTGGACTTCACGGTGTAGACTATCTCGTCCTCGCGGCCAGTCACCCATCCGAGCCTGTCAAGCTCCTCTGGGGTCAGGCTACGCGGGTTCGCTAGAGTAGCTACTACGACGTCCGCGTCCGCGATCCTGTAGATCGCGTTCGGGACTATCTTGACGAGGCCCTTCAGCCCGCCCATGCTGAAGTAGAAGAACTCCTCCGTCACCGGCGTGAGTTTCACCAGGCGTAGGCTCCTGCCGACGCGTAGCAGTGCGCATAATGCCCTCTTCTTCCTACAATCGGCTAGTAGCGAGGCTACGGCTAGCTCGCGCCTACCGAGGACGCCGAAAAGGTATACTATCGCGCCCATGGCTATGACCCAGCCCGCTAGGGATATCATGATGATGAGTGCCTCCGCCTCATTCATGTGTGTCACCTCCCGAAGATCCTGGCTAGTATGCCCTTACGCTCCTCCTCGCCCCTAGCCTCCTCGCGCCTGCTGATCGTTATCATCTGGCTTAGCTTGTCTAGGAAGTTCTCCTTGCCGACGCTACTAGACACGCTCGTGATGAAGTAGCTGTACACCTCTATCGCGTGGGCGCTAGCCTCGTACGGATCCATCCCCTCCCGCTGACCCCCGGGCTTCATCCCGCGCCTCGTGAGGCTCTTAACCCTGAGCATGTTAGCCCCGAGCATCGTGTAGGCTATCCCGGCCGCGACCTGCGGCGACAAGACGGCCGTCTTGAACATGTGGCTCGTGAAGACGCGGTAGCCTGTACGGCTCGCTATCTCGTTGACCGCGTCATCGCTTAGAAGGCTCTCAGGCGACACTCGCTCCGCGAGAGGCCTGAACTCTGGCTGCGACTGGGGCTCAGGGTATTCAGGGTATTCCTCCGCCACTACTCCTCTTCACCCCTCTCGAACAAGCCGGCCACGAGCAGGAAGACGTCTATGGCGAAGACGCCGAAGCTGGCGGTCACGAGCCCCTGGAA
>NZ_JBMFLY010000110.1:0-2182 GCF_049970955.1 Thermogladius sp.
GCCGCGCCGCCTAGCCGGTCCCCCTGTCCGCCCTCGCGTACCTCTCTAGCGACATCCTGATCCTTAGGGGGTCGAGGTAGAGCTCGCTGGCCCCGATCTCCATGAGCGTCTTGAAGGCCTCCTCTACGGCGCTGCCGCCGAAACGCCTCGCGAGGCCGTAGAGCGTCTCGCTGAAGGACCAGGGGTAGAAGACCCAGACCCACCTCTCGAGCCTCTCCACGTAGTAGTCTGGCACCAGCCTGCTCGTCGACTTGTAGTGTAGCACGGCCGTCTTCACCTCCCTCGCCCCCATGGACGAGACGAGCCCGACGACCTTGCTCATGGTCGCCCCGGTGTCGACCACCTCGTCTACCACGAGCACCCTCTTTCCGTCTACCTCCAGGCGCTCGTGCAGCCTCAACTCGGGCTCCTCTCTCACCCGGCCCCCCACGCCCCAGAGCCTGCTCCTCAAGACGACGAGCTCGTCCACTCCGAGGACGTCGCTGACGATCCTCGCCGGGACGAGCCCGCCCCTGGACACCGCGACCACGACTTCGGGGTCCTCACCCGCGTCGAGCAGCATGGAGGCCAGCCTGTAGCAGTACTGGAGAGCCTTGCTCCAAGGTATGTAGACCACGTCGACGCCCCTCAACCCGGGCCGCCCCCACGACCCTCAGCAAGGCTCGATCGTGCTCGGAGGCTTACCCGTCACGGCGTACGCCACCATCGTAACGTCGTCGATGCTACTCGTTATCTCCCTCGACATCTCGTCCAGGACCTCGTACGGCAGCCTCGAGTAGTCCGCCGTCATCGCGTCGGCGCTCTCGACGACCCTCACGATGACCACGAGCCCGTGCCTCCTCGACCCGCCCTTGACCCCCACCCACGTGTCGTCGCCGACCACTGCGAAGGCCTGCCAGACCCTGTCGTAGAGCCCCCGCCTCCTCAGCACCTTCTCCACTATGGCCGTCGCCCTCCGGCAGACCTCCAGCTTCCTCCTGTTGAACGGGCCGACCACCCTGGCCGCGAGGCCCGGGCCGGGGAACGGGTGCCTCTTGAGGAAGTAGTCGGGCAGGCCCAGGGCTCTGGCGAGCTCCCTCACCTCCTCCTTGTACAGGTACCTCAGCGGCTCGAGCACGGCGTACTTCTCCCTGAACCAGCGGGGTAGGCCGGCCACGTTGTGGTGCGTCTTTACCCTGCCGCCGCCCGGCCTACCGCTCTCCACGACGTCCGGGTATATCGTGCCCTGGACAAACGCCCCGGCCCCGTACTCGGTCATCAGCTCGTCGAACACCCTCGCGAACTCCTCCCCGATCACCCTCCTCCTCTCCTCGCAGTCTGCCAGCCCCTCCAGCTTGCTCAGGAACCTCTCCCGCGCGTCCACGTAGACAGGCTCGAGGCCCGCCCTCTCAAGCTCCTCCCTTACCTCCTCCACCTCCCCCTCCCTGAACAGGCCGTGGTCCACCAGCACCGGGACCAGCCTGTCGCCGAAGACCCTCCTCGCTAGCAGCGCGGCTGTAGCCGAGTCCACGCCCCCGCTCACGGCTGCCACGACCCTCCCCGGCGCGCCCGCGTACCTCTCCAGCTCTTGTAGCGCCAGGTGGTAGTAGGCCTCCACGCCCCAGCCCCTCACGGCCCCGGCCAGCCTCAGGAAGTTGTCCAGGAGTACCAGCCCCCTCCGCGTGTGGTGGGCCTCGGGGTGGAACCGCACACCGTAGACGGGCCTCCCGTTCACCTCGGCCCTGAAGGCCGCCACGGCACCGTCCTCCGACACTGCGAGGACGGTCGAGCCGGGGGGCGGCTCGAGAACGCACCCTCCCCGGCCCACCCACACCTCCTCTGTCTCCCCCCACCCGTCGAAGACGGGGTCCCTCACCAGCACCCTGACCCTCGCCGTGCCTTGCCCCCCGCACGCATCGGCCACTGAGCCGCCCAGGAGGAGTGCTAGCAGCTGGTGGCCGTAGGAGATGGCGAGCAGCGGTACGCGGGACTCGTACAGTACCCTCCTGGCGGCCTCGAGCACCCCGCCCTCGACGGGAGGGGGGCTGTCGTAGCCGCCGGACAAGACCACGGCGGAGTAGCCGTCGAGGTCGAGCGACCCAACCGCGTGGTAGGGCTCTACGAGGGAGAAGACGCCGAGCCCTCTGAGCCTCCTGGCCACCAGGTGTGCGTACTGGCCCCCGTAGTCCACTACGAGGACTCT
>NZ_JBMFLY010000111.1:0-2029 GCF_049970955.1 Thermogladius sp.
CTTGTTCGTTGTACTGTTCCGGGAGCCCGTCGTCGTGGCGGTCTTGTACGGGCGCCTCGAAGTCGTCATGGGGTTTCTCAGGCGTAAAAGGGTGGTTCTGACGAGGGGGGACATCCGCACCATCAACGCCTTTCAAATCCTAGCCGCCGGGGTGTGGGGTCTGGGCCTGATCTCCAAGACGACCTTCACCTGCCATGGATGCGCCCACGTGGTAGTCGAGACCGTGGACGGGAGGACGCTGGAGTTCGTGCTGAGAAGCATAGAGTTCTACGAGTTCGTCGAGGCTGTCAAGAGCGAGCTCGGCCTTGAAGTCAACTACGAATTCTAGAACCCGGCTACGCGGGATCACCACGCGCGCCGTGTGTGAGTACTACCCCGCCCAACAAGAGGTTCACACGATGTCCCCCAGCGTGTGAGAACCCTGTGGTGCAAGACCCGGGAGAGCGTCTCTTAGAGAGCGGCGGTTGGGGCTAGTCTCTAGTCCTCGGCGTGGTCTCGGCACTCTACTCGCTAGACCCTTAAGCAGAATTAAGTGCCTAGAGGTCGGGCGACAGCGCTGCTACGCCCTCGCGCGGGCAGGCGGTCTATGCCGTCCCCGCTACTAAAACCCTCGCCGGCCCCCTGGCGGGTCTACACGATAACTCTCACTGCGAGTGCCGGATCACGGGCCCCGCACGTCTCGCTAGCAGTAGACGGCTACTTGCCGTAGAAAAGCCAACACTTGACCCACCTGCCGTTGACGCGGACGAGGGGCGGCTCCTCTCTGCGGCACCTCTCCGTCGCGAAGGGGCACCTGGGGTGGAGGCGGCAGCCTGGCGGCGGGTTGGAGGGGTCTCCTATCTCTCCTTTCAGGTCTACTCTCTCGGTCTCTACCTCGCCCCCCACGCGGGGTATGGCCGATAGGAGGGCCTTCGTGTACGGGTGTAGCGGCTCCTTCACGACCTTGTCAGCAGGCCCCTCCTCGACGAGCTGCCCCATGTACAGGACACCGATCCTGTCCGCTATGAGGCTTAGCAGTACTATGTCGTGCGTTATGAAGAGCATGGACAAGCCGTAGCGGCTCTTGAAGTCTAAGAGCAGCTTGACGATCGAGGCCCTGATAGAGGCGTCTAGGTTGCTGGTCGGCTCGTCCGCGACCACGTACCTCGGCCTCAGTATCATGGACCTCGCTATCACCGCCCTCTGCAACTGGCCCCCGCTCAGCTCGTGGGGCTTCCTGTGAATGAAGTCCTCAGGGGGGACGAGCCCGACCTCCTCGAGGGCTTTCGCCGCGATATCGAGGGCCTCCCGCTTATTTAGCTTCTCGTGGACGATCAAGGGCTCGGCTAGGGCCTCGCCTATCGTCTGGACGGGGTTTATGGCGCTGTAGGGGTCCTGGGGGATGAGCTGCATCCTCCTCCTAATCCTCCTCAATTTCCTCTCGCTCCAGTCCGTTATGTCGACCCCCTCGAAGAAGACCCTGCCCCTCGTAGGCTTGTAGAGCCTCAGCGTGATTCTCCCGATGGTCGACTTCCCGCTACCGCTCTCACCCACGAGACCGTATATCTCGTTCTCCGCGATGCTGAGCGTCACGTTGTCGACCGCTCTCACCCTCTTCTTACGGCCGAGCAAGCCGACCTCGAAGTCCATGACAACGCCCTTTAGCTCGACAACGCCGCTCATCCCACCACCCCCGCGTAGTGGCAGGCCACGTAGTGCCCCTTCGAGACCTCCACGAGCCGCGGCGGCTCGGCCCGGCACTTCTCCCTCGCCAGGGGGCACCTCGGGTGGAACACGCAGCCGCTGGGCGGGTTCCTCAAGTCGGGCGGGTAGCCGGGGAGGAAGCTGGGCAGCCCCCTCTGGCCGAGCTTGGGCAGAGACTCGAAGAGGGCCCTCGTGTAGGGGTGCCGCATGTCGCGGACCAGCTCGCTCTTGTCTGCGTACTCCATCACGTAACCACCGTACATCACCATGACGGTGTCTGCCCTCTCGAGGGCCAGGGCGAGGTCGTGTGTTATCAGGATGAACGAGGACTTGTACTTCCTCCTGA
>NZ_JBMFLY010000112.1:0-1927 GCF_049970955.1 Thermogladius sp.
CTACTGGGTGTCGTACTACAAGAACGTCAGCCTCATAGTGAACGGTGACTCGAAGACGTACTACGCGTACCTGAAGGTCGTAAACCCCGCGACGGGTCTACCGCAAGACTCCCAGCTAGTCCTCTACGTGTACAAGGCGAATGCCAATAGGAGCCTCTCTGGCTACCCGACGCCCGCTCCGGAATCGGCCTCCTACATTGCCAGCCTCAACCTGACCACCACATCGTGGGTCAATCTAACAACGATCCCGGCGGGCGGAGCGGTGGAGATCGACCTCTACGTGTACATACCAGAGGGCTACCAGCTACCAGCGCCAGTTACCGCCCAGCTACTCCTAGTCTACAGCCCGTCCAGCGAGCAGCCGCCGTAGACACGACACCACTAAAAAACTTTTTTTATCAACTCTAACAACCTTCATGGTGCTATCATGTACCCGAGGGACATGCTTCTACTCGTTGTAGCGGCACTGTTGGTCGCGGCTTTCCTAGCCCCTTACCTAGGCTTCCCGCCCTTCGCCCTGAGCCTGGTCGCCGGCTACTCAATGTACCCCTCCCTCAAGCCGGGCGACCTGGTCTTGAGCACCGCCGTCTGGCTGACGGGCTTCTCGAAGGGCGACGTGGTGATCTACTGCACAGGCTTATTCCACTGCGTGGTACACAGGGTCGTGGAAGTAGCCGGAGGCGCTGTCGTGACTAAGGGGGACTTCAACCCGGCCCCAGACCCTCCCGTCCCGGAGACGGCCGTCAAGTACAGAGCGGCCCTCGCAATACCGCTGGCGGTGTGGCTCCCGCTGGCGGTGGTACTGGTGACCTCGCTGTTCATACCCCTCTGGGACTTGAGGCGGCTCTTCCAGCCCCTACACTTAGAGACGACCTTGTTCGTCCTGTTCGTAACGCTCTACGCGGTGTTCACAGCCCTCTACGTGGTGGGCCGGCCGCCCTATAGAACCGTCCTCCAAGCCCCCAGCCTCGAGCTCGCGGGCTACGAGATATCCGGGGACTACACGGCTCTCACACTGGACTACTCGACCTTCAACACGAGTATAGTCGGCGTTTCCAGCTGTAGTGTTGTAAGCCCGGCAGGCCTCTACTCCTGCACCTACGCGAGGGTGGTCAACGGTAGCAGGGTGGTAATCGGTGTACCAACAGGCTTGTACAAGGAGCTCTTCCAGGCCGGGGTGAACTACTTCTACGTGAACCTGACCGCGAAGCTCGACAGAGGCCTCCTCAAAGGCTACTACCCGATACACTTCGCTCTACGCAAGCCGGCGGTGAAGGTGGAGGGCTGTACCCTGCTCGTCGAGAACACCCTGCCCTTCCCCCTCGAGAACGTCTCGGTGAGAGTCACTTACGTGAACTCTACGTGGGTCGGCCTAGTGAACGTCGTGCACAGCCGGGATGAGTCCTTTGACGTGACAGTAGAGCCGATGGAGACGTACAGGCTGGAGCTCCGGGGGGTATTCGACTACGCGTACGTAAGAGTCTCCTACTACTACGGGAACGAGAGCGTGGTCTGGGTTGGGAGAGCCGAGCCCTGTAGTCGGTGAGGAGGAGAGGTACAAGAAGGTCCACTACGTCACGGGGTTCCCCACCCTGTTCTACGGAGTCTACATGGTCCTCGCACTAGTGCTACCGCTCTACCGGGTCTACGGGGTCCTCGACGGTCTGGTCGCGTTCTCCCACTACCGGGTCACCTACTACGGCACGCCGATAACGGTTGACGAGCTCGACAGGACGAGCTACATGGCCGCCCCCTCGTCCTGTTCGCCGTCTACATGGTGTTCAGCGGGGCCAACCTGCTGCTCGCCCTATTAGAGGGCGAGGACTACACTGTCCAGCTCAGGCTGTGCTTCACGGGAGGGCTGGTGGGCGCGGTCTCCTCGGCGGTGTTCCTGGGCCTCTACAGCTACTTCTTCACGAGGGCTGTC
>NZ_JBMFLY010000113.1:0-1915 GCF_049970955.1 Thermogladius sp.
GGTGTAGGAGTGGGCTTAAAGCCACCTGCCGGTTATAAGCCGCCGACTCCTCCGACCGGCGTCGACGTACTCATGTCATTCTTCCAGCTGGACTTCAGCAACGTCCTCACAGTAGGCGGTGCTATGACAATGATCATATTCGCCATGATACTCGGCGTCTCGACAATACTGCTCGGCGAGGAGGGGAGGAGAATTGCGGGCTACCTGAAAATCGGTAGCGACCTCAGCGTCGCGACAGTCAGGGTGATAATGTACTACGCCCCCATAGCGATCTTCGGATACGCCGTCTGGCTCATGAGCGAGTACGGGGCGAAGATGCTGGGGGCCTACGGGAAGTTCCTGGTAGCCCAGTACTCGTTCACGCTGATGCACTTCTTTGTGGTATACTCCCTGCTTGTGGCCCTGGGCGGTCTCAACCCCGTGAAGTACTTCAAGGCGCAGTTCACGCCCTTTATCGTGGCCTTCACTACGAGGAGCAGCGCTGTCACGCTGCCTTACAACATGGAGGCGTCCAGGAAGATGGGTGTGCCGGACTACATATACAACATCACTCTACCAATTGGGGCGACGGTGAACATGGACGGGACAGCCCTCTACCAGGCCCTCAGCGCGATGTTCATAGCGCAGCTCTTCGGCATCCCCATCCAGCCGTACCAGGTGGGGTTGATCATCGCGGCTGCGACCATAGGTAGCGTTGCCACAGCCGCCATACCGGGCGGGGGGACAATAATGCTGGCCTACGTCCTCGCCACTGTGGGGCTGCCGCTGGAAGGCATAGCAATTATGATGGTCATCGACCCGTTAACCGACGCCATAAGGACAGCGGTAAACGCGAGCGGCGACAACGCCTGTACGGTCCTCCTCACGAGGATTATAGGCGAGAAACTACAGCCCCAGATTTAGTTTTTTCTTACATTCACGTTTATATTCCAGTCCTAGAAATATACACCGCCTGTACACGCCCGCCTCCACGGGTGCGGTGTATTGAGAGTGGCGGTGATAGGGGCGGGTAGGATCGGGTCCGTGGTCGTGAGGTCGCTGGTTAGGTGCGGCTACAGCGAAATCGTGGCGACGGGCAGGAGAGACGAGACTCTCAAGAACGCGGCCTCCCTCGGCGCAGAGGCGACCCGGGACAACGACTACGCCGTCTCCTCCAGCGACATCGTCTTCCTTACCGTGAAGCCGCACCACTTACCCGAGGTCGTCAAGTCCGTTAAGCCGGCTTCGTGGGCTGGCAGAACCGTCGTCTCCTTCATAGCCGGCGTCCGGCTAGCTACGCTGGAGAAGGCGATGGCTGAGGCGGAGGTGTACAGGGCTATGCCCAACCTGAACGCCGAGGTAGGATTGAGCTCTACGGCCGTTGCCCAGGGCAGCCGTACGAGGGACATGGCCACCGTGGACAAGCTCCTAAAGTGCATGGGGAGGGTGTACTGGGTCCCCGAGGAGTTCCTCGACGCCTGGACAGCGCTCGCTGGGAGCGGGCCGGCCTTCATAGCCGAGATCATAGACGCGCTGGCGCTGGCGGGGGTCCTCGTGGGCCTGCCGAGGGACCTCGCCTACAGCGCGGCCCTCGACGTTCTGGAGGGGACGAGCAGACTACTGCGGGAGTCCGGTACACACCCGTTCAAGCTCAGAGACGACGTGACGACCCCCGCGGGCACCACTATAAGAGGCCTTATAGCCATGGAGTCCGAGGGGGTTAAAGCAGCCCTCATGAAGGCGGTCGAGTCGGCGTACAGGAGGTCGCTGGAGATAGGGGCGGAGATAGACGCGAGAGTCAAGAGAGAACTCGGCATCGGCGACTAACGGTACGGTTACCGCGTACTAGCACCCGTCTAGCTTGGTCTAGAACCTACGGGCCCGTGTTTGAGCCTGTAGTTGTGGGAAAACTTAGATGAAGGGTTCGGCGTAGACG
>NZ_JBMFLY010000114.1:0-1803 GCF_049970955.1 Thermogladius sp.
ACCGGGTCGACCAGCTTGTAGTCTACAACTAGACCCCTGTCCGTGATCCCGATCTCGGGGACAGACGGTAGCGAGACAAACTCTAATTGCATAAACGGGCTGGAGAGGCCCGACCCCAGAACGTGCCTCGCCATGTACTCAAGCCTGTTTAACCTCTCCACTACCTCCTCGTAGCTCCTTGTCGACATCAACCCCGCGAACTCGAGAGGAAGCTCCGCCAATATCTCGCCGTCCATTACGGCGACGAAGCCCCCACCTATCTCGCTCAGCCTCCTCACGGCGACGTACATGTCTGAGGGGTCTACGCCGACCACCACTATATTGTGGTGGTCGTGCGACACGCTTGATCCTATCGCTCCCTTCTTCAGGCCGAAGCCCTTCACAAACCCCTTGCCTACATTGGGCAACCCCTTGTGCCTCTCTACAACTGCTATGTGGATGATGTCGCGCCCTACGTCCCCAACCACTACTCCGCTTCTGACCTCAAGCCACTCCCTCAGCTCCTTCTTTAGGATCTGCCCGGGAGTCACCTCTATCACCCGAACCAGGGCCTTTCCACTCTCTGAGCCGACTTTTACCACAAGGTCGCCCGCCTTTAGAGCCGGGTTGACTCTCACGGTGTTCCTCGCCCACTCGGGTATCTCCACTCGCGGGACCTCGAACATGAGTCTACCCTCGTGGTAGACGACCTCGCCGTCGAAGACAACGGTCCTAATGCCCAGCTTCTCGAGGCTGTCTACGACCACCACGTCCGCCTTACGGCCTGGCGCCAGAGAGCCTACTAAGTGGTCTAGCCTGAAGTACATGGCTGGGTTTATAGTCGCCATCTGAACTGCCACGATGGGGTCTAGACCCTCCTCAATAGACTTTCGTATATTATAGTCGATGTGCCCCTCTCTCAAGATGTCCGTTGGGTGCTTATCGTCAGTGCAGAACATCAGGAGACGGTGGTCCCTGAGCCTGCCCATCAAACCCTTGACCACGTCGGCGAGGTTCCTCTCGCTACTACCCTCCCTCACCATGACCGCTACACCCCTGACCAGCTTAACAAAGGCCTCGTCGCCGTTCACGACCTCGTGGTCGTCTGTTAGCCCAGCTGACGCCAGCGCATTAACTAAGTCTTCCTCAACTACTCCAGCCATGTGACCATTAGACCTCTTCCCGAGCCTCCTAGCCGCCTCGACTCTCCTTAGGTAGCCCGGGTCTCTCAGTACGTTCTGGTAGTTCAGCTCGCCAAGCGAGACGGCAGAGTCTTCTCTGAGCAACTCCTCCACGTCTCTGTCCTCTAGGGCAGCACCCGTGGTCTCTAGGCCTGGTGCTGTGGGGACCCTTGATGGGACTTGTACGAATACCCTGATCTTCGCCATCTTACTCATCTCCACTAGTAGCCTGACACCCCTTACCCCGAGGACGTTGGCTATCTCGTGGGGGTCTGCCATGAGAGTGGTGACCCCGTGCGGTAGGAGGAGGCGTGCTAGCTGCTGTGGGACGAGTAGTGTGCTCTCTATGTGGATGTGGGAGTCTATGAAGCCGGGTAAGAGGTAGTATCCTTTAACGTCTAGTACCAAATCGGCCTCTCTAACTTTCTTAGTCAACCCGATGACCCTGTCCTTGTAGATCTCGAGGTTTCCCTCGACAACGGAACCGGTAAACACGTCGACAACACGCGCGTTCTTCAGGAGGAGGGTCGGCCTCCTCTTACCAGCGGCCGCCTCAAAGTACTCGATGAGGCTCTGCGCCAAGAACGACGCACCACCGCATTCAACTGAGCTTTAAAAACCCGTGTAGAATAATATAGATAAC
>NZ_JBMFLY010000115.1:0-1800 GCF_049970955.1 Thermogladius sp.
AACACGAGTCTGGCACTAGAGGAGGGGGAGGTACTCTACCTGCTCGGGCCTAACGGTACTGGCAAGACCTCTCTGATAAGGAGCATCGTCGGCTACCCCGGGTACAACATCGTGAGAGGTAGAGTCCTCCTCGAAGGCGAGGACTTGACGGGGAAGCCCATGGAGTACAGGGTCTCGAGGGGGCTCGGCCTCGCACACCAGTTACCCCCCAAGCTGAGCGGCCTAAGGGTGAGGGCGCTCCTAGAGGCCATCTGCTCTAGGACCAAGTGCTCCGCCGACGAGATAGCCTCGGCGCTACAAATACAGTACCTGCTGGACAGGGACTTCGGGAGGGGCTTCTCAGGCGGAGAGCTGAAGAGGGTCGAGCTCGCAACACTCCTCGCGATGAGGCCGAAGGTCGGCCTAATAGACGAGCCCGACAGCGGTGTGGACGTTGACTCCGTCAAGGTGATCGCTGACGGGATCAGGGCCCTCATGGGTGTCTCGAGGTCGGTCCTCATTGTGACCCACAGCGCCTTGATATCAAAGTACATTAGGCCTACAAGAGTATGCCTGATGTTGAACAGGCGCATACAGTACTGTGGGGGCCCTGAACTAGTGGAGGAGGTGTTCGAGCACGGCTTCAAGGGGCTGGTTAGAGGAGATCAGGTCTAGAGCCCGCGCCGCCCTGTCAAAGCCGGCGACGTACGGCGACGACGTCGACCTGGCAGAGTATACAGAGGCTATCGGGAGAGGAGACTTCGACCCCGCCAGGGCAGAGGAAGTGGGGTTCACAACGTCCAGTAGGGCCTACTACCTCCAGATCGACCAGAACTACTTCAAGTACCTAAGCAGGTTCAGCGGCGTGGAGATCATGACGACGAGGGAGTTCGTCGAGAACAGGCCCGACGAGGCGAGGGAGTACTACTGGAGGCTGATAGACCCGGCGAGGGACAAGTACACCGCCGCGGCCGCGCTCCTCGAGAGGGGGGGTTACTACATCAGGGTTAAGAGGAACACGAGGCTACAGGAGCCTATACTGGCGTGCCTCTTCCTAAGTACGCGGGGCATACAGGCACCGCACAACATCGTGGTGGTCGAGGAGGGGGCCGAAGCCGTCGTCACGACGGGCTGCACTATAGCCCCCGAGATGGCCGGTGTCCACATCGGGATATCGGAGTTCTACGTGGGCGAGAGGGCGAAGCTCACCTTCGTAATGGTGCACTCCTGGAACCACGTCTCTCACGTCAGGCCCAGGACTGCCGTTGTAGTAGGCGACGAGGGCTACTACCTCAACTACTACGCTAACCTGTCTAGGGTGAGGACGCTCCAGACCTACCCCGAGGTGAAGCTCGGCACGAGGGCTAGAGCGGGGGTCTACTCGGTTATACTCGGACTGGGAAGAGCGTCCATAGACTACGGGGGCGCGGTCTACTTGGACGGGGACGAGGCGAGCGCCGAGGTTGTGTCGAAGGCCCTCGCCAGGGAGGAGGCGAGAGTAGTCACGCGCGGCAGGCTCCACGCCAGGGGTAGGGGGTCGAAGGGGCACCTGGAGTGCAGGGGGCTCATGCTTTCCGAAAAGGCCTACATGTTGGCGGTCCCCGAGCTGTCCTCGGACACTCTGGACGCGACTCTCACACACGAAGCATCCATCGGCAGGCTGGCCGAGGAGGAGGTTAACTACCTGGTGAGCAAGGGCTTCAAGAGAGACGAGGCGGTCAGCCTACTCGTGAAGGGGTTCATCAGCGTAGAGGAGAACGTGTTCCCCCCTAAGGTGAGGGGGATCATCAGCAGCGTCGAGAAGCTAGTTGTCGAGAAGTC
>NZ_JBMFLY010000116.1:0-1780 GCF_049970955.1 Thermogladius sp.
GGTCTAGGCGTAGTCGATGTTCCTGCCGGCGACCATGTAGATCATGGCTCGCACGAAGGCGTAGCCGACTATCACGGAGATTATCGCGACCAGCCATGACGGGGCTCCCATCCTCGTGGCGATCGCTGGGGGTAGTGTAAGGACTATCGCGGTCATGTTCATGAAGGCCGCGACGCCCCACGCGAAGTCTCCGAGCATGTTCACGATGCTTGCAAGCGGGCCTGTGTAGTTGTAGAACCTGGTTGGAGGCGTGATCTTGGGTATTCCGAGGTCGGTGTTGATGTTTGGGAAGGGGTTGAGTATCAGGGCTACGGGGATGGCTAGGCTTATGGACACGAGCCCCATTAGAATCTCCCATACCCTCATAACCTATACCTGAAAAGAATACAGGGAGAAGCCTTATTTAAACTCTTACTGCTGGGAGACAATGGGGCCCGCGAAGCTACTAAACCTTAACAGCCTCTTGACGCGTGGTATGTCGGCGGGCGTCTCGAGGCTCGCCACGCTGTCCACCGGCGCGTGGTACGCCGGGATCCAGCCCTTGTAGACGCGTGCAACGGCGTCCTCGATGTCCATCACCGTGTCCACGCCCCCCTCTTGCTCGTCAATAAACCCGGAAATCTTCTCCAGGGCTGTGCGTCCAAACACGTATACGCCGGCCGGGACTTGCGCCTCTATCGGCACTAGCTTGCCTCCCTTCTGCTCGTACCTGTAGCCGTAGACGCGGTAGGGGTCTATGAGCATGGCTAGCTCGAGCCCGACAGTCCTGTAGAAGATGACCAGGTCTAGGATCAACTGGGGCGTCTGGAGGATCGTGTCCGCGTACGTGACCACAACCGGGTCGCCCTTCAAGACCCCGCGCCTGTACATGTCGCGTAGCGAGACCGCGGTGCCCCTCGCCTCCTCGTCGACGTGCCATACAATGTCGCGTTTACGGCTCGTGGCCGGCTCGACCGCCTCCCTGACAGCGTCGGCTTCAAGCCCCAGGGAGACTACGAGCCGGTACGGGACTAGCTCGTCGACCATCAAGACGTGCCACGCGACCAGCGGGGCGTCGTAGATAGCCGTGAGTAGCTTCTGTACGCGTCCGTAGCGGGTGGAGGGCCCGCCGGCCATCACTACGAAGTCTACTCCGTCTAGCGAGTCTGGTCTCGACCTCGCCATGTCTTTACACCCCCCTCTACAAGTATTGGCTCCAGGACAATCCTGTCCTGGTAGACCAGGAGCCTCACGATCTCGGCCTCCTTGAGCACCTCGCGGTAGACGCGAGAGGGTATGTTGACGTAGTAGCTGTAGTACTCCTTGTCGCCGTATGGGCTACGCGACACGTGCTTGCGTATCCTAGCCCTGTACGTCTCCGGCATCACTTCACGGTCACCTCCAAGTCCCGTGGGCGACGGGTGAAGACTATCTCCCGTCTCTCCTCGACTATCTTCTCGACGTACCACTCCCTCCCCAGGCGATCCCTGACGGGCGTTTTCTGCTGCATTAAAAGCTTGAGCTTCTCGTATAGTCGCCTGTACTCGTGCTGGTAGCTCATCATACGCATCCACTTGTCCCTAACCCCGGGGAGGAGCTTCTTAGGCCTGAGCACGAACGACAAGCCCTTCTGCTCCGTCAAGACGTCTACAAGGCGCGCCTCGGGGTCGTAGAACTTCGGGCGCGCGAACTCAAACTCAAGCCAGCCGTAATCTTGTAAGCTCATGTTTTTCACCGCGAGTATACTACTGAAAGAGAAATATTTATTAATAACGGGTGAAAAGACTACAGGACTGTCACA
>NZ_JBMFLY010000117.1:0-1739 GCF_049970955.1 Thermogladius sp.
GCTTCAGAAGAGACGCGACCGGTATCAGGCCGTTCACGGTCAAGTAGCCAAGCAGGAGTCCTATTACCCCGAACGAGAAGACAACGTTGTTAGCTACAATAGGCACGCCTCTGACACCCGTCACCCTTGCCAGCGACGGGGGCGCCATTTTGTCGACCGCGAGTGCGTACAATATCCTTATTGCCGCTAGCCAGGTTGTGTGGGCAGTGTTGAGGAACCACATGAAGGCCGCTAGTCCAGCAGAGGTATCAAGTACTTGTCGCTGGTGAAGAGGGACAGGTATACGAAGATCGACGGGGGTACCAGGGGCCTCCCGCTGAGGCTCTTCAAGACTCCGCGGTATGTGTAGTAGAGGTAGGAGTACGACGCGACGAGGCTTACCCCTAGCTTGGCCTCGACGACGAAGGGGACTAGGAGGTAGAGAGCGAAGACTGTCAGGAAGCCGAGCAGGTAGCCCCACGTGTACGACTTCACCGGGTCTTTGACCTCGCCGGCTACGAAGCTGGCCGACTCCAGCCTCGCGTAAGCCCAGAGAGCGGCGACCATTATACCACCGGTGGCGGCCGCGAGAGGAGCCGGGGTTAGAGGTGTCACCCCCCTGACAGCCCCCTTCAATGCGACGTCCTCGAATAGCATAGGGGTTTAAACCGGTGGCTCTAACCCAGTTCTCGTATATAGTGCTAGGGTCTGCGAGGTACAGGGCCACCGTGTACGCCAGCGTGATGAACAGCGGCGTTACCACTACTGGGGCTAGGACCCACTTCAACCGCCTAGTCCCCACGCTCGCGAGGATGAATAGTGCCGCTACCACTAGTACGCCCAGGTAGAGCTCCGTCAAAGGCTGGTTTAACACCACGCCCAGGTCCACTAGGAGCTGGTCGCCGGAGGCGAGCCCAGCCAAGAGGACGTTCCCCGCCAGCGCCTTTAACCCGTAGTATACGAGGAAGCCGAGAGAGCAGACTACCGCTGGCGGTCATGTAGTACCAGATCGCAATGAAGGCCACAACAGGAGAGACGGCCCTGGATATCAGCACGTAGGGCGCGGCAACCCTCTGGACGTTAAGCGCGACGTACACGAAGGCGAGGACCACCGGGACGTAGACCAGGCCCGCGAGGAGGTAGGCCAGTAGGTTCGAGCCCCCGTAGAGCCCGGGCGTACCCAGCATCTGGACTGTGAAGAAGGTGAAGCCCGAGGCTACGGGGTTGGCGACGACCCAGAGGAAGACCTCGAACCAGCCGAGCCCCGCTCGAGGGTGTAGACCCTCCACTTCTTGATCAAGAGCCTACCCATGTTGTTTTTCCTACTCCCGAAAAAATAAAAGTTACGTGTCCGGCAGGGCGTTGTAGAGGTACTCCTCGTACCCCTTCAGGTCGAGTAGCCCGTGCCCGCTGAGGTTGAAGACTATGACGGGCCTCTCGCAGGACCCCCTGTACCTCCTCGCTATGTCTATCACGGCCTTCACGGCGTGGGCGCTCTCCGGGGCGGGCACTATCCCCTGCAACCTCGCGAACAGGACGCCGGCCTCGAACACCTCCCTCTGCCCGTACGCCACGGGCTCCACCAGCTTGTGGTTTACGAGTATGCTTAGCGAGGGCGCCACCCCGTGGTACCTGAGGCCCCCGGCGTGTATGGGGGGCGGGACGAAGTCGTGCCCGAGCGTGTGCATCTTCAGCATCGGCGTCAGCCCGGCCGTGTCCCCGAAGTCGTACCTGTACTCCCCTCTGGTCATTGACGGCAC
>NZ_JBMFLY010000118.1:0-1668 GCF_049970955.1 Thermogladius sp.
CGAAGTCGCCAGGCACAACGACCGATTTGCCTGCTTCTCTACCAACGGAGACCGATCTGTAGGGCAGGAATACCTGCTGGTTTGGCACTATCTCGAAGAAGTCTCTGTGTATCATGTTGAGATTCGTGCTCGGCGCCTTCACGTTTCTCATAGACAGGTTCATCGCGGCGAGCTGGAGCGGGAACGCGTTTACGTCTATACCATACAGCTGGCTGAGTATTGCACTGTGGATCTCCTTGGAGGGTTTTGACTCCTTCACGCCTTTCCCGATTTTTAGCCAGTAAAGCCTATCGTACGCCTCTATGAGGAAGGTGCCGGACCCGGTCCCCGGGTCCAGCACCCTATCGCGGGGGCTTCTGATTGTCCACCTCGCTATTAGCCTGGCCACGGCGGGGGGTGTATAGAACTGGCCGAGTCTGTGCCTCTCCTCGGCCGGTATCAGCCTCTCGTAGATGTAGCCGATTACGTCGCCGATCTGCAGTATGTCCACCTCGTTGAGGAGCTTGTTAAAGTCGTTGAGTACGTCGCAGATGGCTGGATCGTCGGGTAGCCTAATCTCGTCGTAGAGGCCAGTTATGAACACCGCCTCGAAATCATTGGTAACGTCGATGGCCTTCTCGAACAGCTTTCTTAAAACATCCAGATATTCGGCTGGCGACTGGCATGTGGGTAGCCCGGGCAACGTGTAGCGCCTCTCAAGCACCTTGTAGAATATGATCTTGTTCATGAGCACGTAAAGCATCATCCTAGCCAAGTCCTCAACCCTCTCCAAATTACTGCCCACAATGTCCGCCAACCCGTTCTTGTAGCCGTTATCCCTGGCTAGCCTGTCCAGTAGGGCGTAATATTTGTTCTGCCTGTTGTTCTTCTCCAGCTCAGCCCTCATGTACTCTGCGGCTCCGTAGTTTATCAACGCGTCTATGAAGTTGATTCTGAGGTACTCGATGAACCAATTGTCTAAGCCTATTTGGACCTGTTGCAAATTGACAGTCATTTTCCATACCTTGACGCTTGTCTCAAGCATCTTCTGCACTTCATCCTCCCTAACCTTGAGTATGTCGAGCCTGTAGCTATCTACCAGGGCGTTTAACGCGCCTGGCTTGAGGACGTCCGCATAGCGGGACTCCTCACATGCCCTTATGTCAATGAACTTCTCGGGCTTCTCAACTGGCCGGAATAGGAATATGCCATCTGGATTTGCTGTTGCGAATAGCGGCGTCATCGGCAGTTTCTGGTCCCTCTTTATTAAATAGGCGTAGCAGAGGGCTTGGCCGAGCACAGAGCTACTCACCGGGTGTATCCTAGGGTTCGTCTTGAATGTGCCAGCCTCTACATACTTCCTCTTTGTCTCAATAATGAGTATTGGCATTTTGGTCTCTTTATCAATGATCGCCAGATCAGCCCTCTTGTTATCGCCAACTGGGTACTCTCTCTCTATAGTCAGCTCTACCCCGTCAAACCTAGCGTTTCGGATAGACTCATAAATCAGCTTGTAGAGTTCGTCTTGAACAGCAACCTCACGCGTGGAGGACATCAACGACCTAAGTACTTTATAATATAACTTACATCACACGTTAACGGTATTAGGACACGCTCTGGACGTAATAGTATAATGATACTGACCGAGGCTGTTGGTGAACACGCTTACCTCCTCACCCCCCGAGGCCC
>NZ_JBMFLY010000119.1:0-1577 GCF_049970955.1 Thermogladius sp.
CCCCCGGCTACGACCCCATAAACACCTACACTGACGGCGCAGGCTACATAGCCTTCCCACCATACACGATACTTGGAGGTGGAAGCACACCCTCAGCCACTCCAATAGTGGCGAGGAAGGGCAGCAACCCCGGCTACCTGCCAGTACCCTTCGACCTCGCAACCACTGGTAAACTCTACAGGTACACTGTAACCGTGCTTTACGCGCTGCCCGGCACCGAGAACTTCGTGGATGTTACCCCCGACAACAACGTCATCACGCTCAACCTCACCGACTACTTCGTAAAATGCAGTGTCCAGAGCTTCCAGCTCATAGCGAAGGTCTACAACGTGAACATGAAGGTCGTAGACCTTTGCGGAAGACCTCTCACAAGCGCTGACGACCCCAACGCAACCCTGATTCTAACATACACCCCGCCACAAGGCTCCCCGATAAACTTCCCCGCAGGCCTGGGCAAGGACGGCACAGTCTTCATAGGCAAGGTTCCAGGAGGCACCTTCACCGTCAAGCTCGCATTCAAAGGCGTGTTAATGAGCCCGGTAAGCGGTCCCAGCCCACTTGTAGTAACGGGCAACATCGCCAACTACAGCCAGGCGACGTACACGTTCCCCGTAGGCGACATTAAGTTCAGGGTGACCCAGTGGGACGAGAAACTCCCACTAGTCAACATAAGCGTGACCCTTGACTACTACAAGGGCACAATGAAGACCTACACTCAGAATGCAACAACCGGGTGTGACGGCACAGTCTCATTCACAAAGGTTCCACTCTCAATAGACACAAGCCTCAACTCCGTCATAATTACACTCCAGACAAGGAATGACACTCCCTACATCAGGCACCCCAAGGATGACAACCTCGTAATCGGCAAGTGGGATCTCACGAAGACTCTTGCAGGCATCCAGCCATCCTGCACAATCGGCCCGATAGACATCCCAGCATGGGTCTTCAGCTTCACGCTCGAGGCTGTAGACCACGCTGGGAACATACTCAAAGAGCTGCCCACGAGCAACGGCACGGCCCCCGTAATCGTGGCCCTCAACGATACTTACAATGCGATATCATATAACGTGACACAGGTCTGCCAGGGAGGCCCTGGCTGTCTCTGCTGGCCATCCATAAGCGTGACCTACCAGATCTTTAACGCTACAAACAACGCTGGCAAGCCATGGGGCAACGGCATAAGCGAGGCAAGGTTCAAGTTCACCGGGACCCAGTGGGACAACAGCAACTACCCGCACCTCTTCATCGCCGGTGCCAACTACAGCTTCATAGTATGGTATGGAGGCGTGATGGTCTACAACTACAACTTCACAATGCCGGCTCCAAGCGCGGCGCTAGACTATAACAGCGTCATCAGCGCCCAGGTGATAAGATTCAACGAGACCACGGGCGCCCAGACTCTAGTACAAACCGACAAGCTCGACTACACCTGGATACTCGGGAAGAACGGTGCTACCGAGCACCCAATAGTCAGGTTCTACGGAGCGCCGGCGTGGAGCGGCAGGTACAGCGTTAAGCTCCAACTCGTAACCTGGGTCGTCAACCTCGACATCTACACGGTGAGCAAGCTGGGC
>NZ_JBMFLY010000120.1:0-1558 GCF_049970955.1 Thermogladius sp.
GTGCCGGTCTCGATAGCCGTCCACGGGGTCGGGGCCGCGTCCGCCCACATAGTCTTCGAGGAGTTGCGGATGTTGGGCGCCAAGGTAATAACGAGGTTCGGGACGACGGGGGCCTTGGTCGAACAGCTCGACGTGGGGGACGTAGTCTTAGCCATGGACGCGAGCTACTACAGCGGCGGCATCTACTCCCAGTACTTCCCCGGGAACATATCGCTAAGCGCCACGGCCGACTACGAGTTACTGAAGCACGTGGAGGAGAGGTTTGCGAAGAGGGGTGTCAGGTACTACGTGGGCAGCGTAGTCAGCGCGGACAGGTTCTACGTCGACCCCCTCGAGTTCGCCCGGGAGTGGAGGGGCCTGGGCGCTATTGGCGTGGAGATGGAGACAGCGGTCCTATACGTCCTCTCCAAGACCAGAAGGTTCAGGGCTCTCTCGGTACTGCTAGTGAGTAACAGCCTTGTGAAGGAGACGGGGTACCCCACCGCGGAGGAGCTGAAAAAGTACGTCGTAGAGTACGGGTCGGTCCTCTTAGAGGCGCTGGCGAGCTTCAGAGTCTGACCACGACTTTTACCTCCCCATCGCTGAGGGACTTCTCGAACGCCTTTACGGAGCTCTCTATGCCGTTGAACACGCTGGTGATTACCGGCTTCACTAGCCCCTTGCTCATGAGCTCGATCGCCTTCCTGAACTCCCTGAAAGTACCGCACCTCGTCCCCACGATCCTCACCTCCTTGACAACAGCCCTCGTCAAGTCTACAGTGAACTTCGACCCGGGTGTCGACTTCAAGTGCACGACTCCTCTGGGCCTCGTGATCTCGATCGCTACGTCCAGCCCCTGCGTCCCTCCAGTGGCCTCGACTACCATGTCGAAGCCCAGGCCTTCGGGGGTCCTCCTCTTTATGTACTCCCTCACCTCGTCGAGAGTCATCACCGTGAACCCCATCTTCTCGAAGTAGTGCGCCTTCGAGCTACCCCTCCTCGCCACGACCACGGGGTCCACCCCCATCCACTTGAGTACCTGGGCGGCGAGTAGGGCGAGGTTGCCCGTGCCAACTATTGCGACGTTGTCCCCGGGCTCAGGGGGGTACTGGGCGAACGCGTTGAGGACGGCTGCTAGCGGCTCTACCTGCGTCGCCTCCACCGGGTCGAGCAAGCCCTCTACTACGTGGAGCGCCTGCTCCGGGGCGACGAAGTACTCAGCGAAACCGCCGTCGAAGTCGATGCCGAGCGTCCTCCTGTATGGGCAGTGGGTGTACAAGCCCCTTCTACAGTACTCGCACCTGCCGCACGGGAAGTTGATCTCGCTGACTACAAGCTTTCCCTTGAGCCTCCCATCGCTGACGACCACTCCAGCCACCTCGTGGCCCGGTACTAGCGGCTTCTTGAACAACGGGTATGAGCCGGTGTAGAAGGCCTTGTCCGTCCCGCAGATGCCCACCGCAGAAGTCTTGACCAAGACCCAGCCGGGCTCGGGTCGGGGCTCGGGCACGTCTTCAATGCTCAGCTCTCGCGGGCCCTTTAAGAGGAGGGCCTTCAAAGGGTTTCACCCGACACATAT
>NZ_JBMFLY010000121.1:0-1553 GCF_049970955.1 Thermogladius sp.
AACGCAGTAGAGACCGCTAGGAGAATATTAAGCGACAAGGGCGTACCGCCAGCACAGTGGGGCGTCTACCTGGCGTTCGCCGAGCAGGTGGCGAGCTACCAGTTCAGCCACAGCGGGCTGACACTACAGAAGGTGCTGAGCGGTATCAAGAGCTACTTCGTGACCGCCCACGGCGCCGACCCAACGATCTTGGACAGCATAATCGCCGAGCTCACGGGCGTAACTCCGGCCTACTAGCGACTACCCGCTGGGTATCTCTAACCCAATCCCTTTTTTTCACACCCCTCATCCACGCTTTAAGAAACCCTTTTTACAATACTTTTTTCTCAGTGGTGTGGTTTGAGCCGGCTCGTGATCGTGACGTCCAACCGTAGCGTTTCGCTCAGGAAGGTAGCGGAGGACATCGCCAGCGTGGCCAGGGGGCTGGGCTTCGACGAGGTGGTCACACGGCTATACCCGGCATTCGACTACAATTTCTTCAAGGACACAACGCTCATGATAACTGTGATGACCTTCGACCCGGTCTGGGTGACCCCGTTCGCCGTGTTACACCGCGAGGTCGCTAACATGGGGGTTAAGGCGGTGTTCTACACTACGATCGAGGGGAGGCCCGCCAGGGCGCCGGGAGACCACTGGCTCTACCGCGACCTGGAGTTCGTCGCCAACAGCGAGTACACTGCGAGGAAACTGCGCGAGGCGGGGGCCCGGGTGACCGGCGTCGTCTACCACGGAGTGAACGTGGAGGAGGTCGCGGGCTTCTCGTACATGCGCGACGAGATACGGGAGAAAATAGGCGTGTCGGAGGGCGAGGTGCTCGTCGGCTACCTTGCAGCAGGGTACCTGCGGAAGGGGCACTCCTACTTCGCCCAGGTAATAAAGCACCTGTCCGAGAAGTCGAGCAAGGTCAGGGTCGCCGTCCTCACCGACGAGAAGGGCAAGGCACACTATGCAGAAACCCCGGACGCGATAGTACTCGACTGGTTCGGGAGGCTCAGTAAAGACAAGTTATATGGTTTCTACCACGCGCTGGACGTCTACGCCCACGGGGCGCTGAGCGAGGGATTCGGACTGCCCGTCCTCGAGGCCCTGGCCTCAGGGAGGCCCGTGGTGCACCCGGACTATGATCCATTGAACGAGATAACGACCGAGCAGACGAGCTTCAGGGTGCCCGTGGTCTCGGTGGACTACCAGACGGAGTTCGGCGGGATAGAGTACGAGCTACACTACTACGACCCTAGGGCGTTCGCCGAGCAGGTCCTCAAAGCCGTCAGGGCGGTGAAGGACCGGGGGGAGAAGATAGCGAAGAAGTGTAAGGAGAGGGCCTCGGAGTTCGACGTGCACGCCGTGTACCCAAAGCTACTCACCCTCGGCGACCGGGAGACCAGCCAGGAGACCGGCGGGGACGGGGTGGACGTGACGCCCATCGTCGAGCACATACGCGAGCTGTACGGTAAACCGGCAACGCCGAAACTGCTCCGCTACCCCGGCGGGGACTGGTTTATCCGCAAGGAGCTACTCGAGCACATCGAGCGAGCCCCAGCAAGCACGTTCGT
>NZ_JBMFLY010000122.1:0-1485 GCF_049970955.1 Thermogladius sp.
CACCCTCGGGGCGTCGTCGGCCATCTCTTTGCCGTGGGGACTTGGTACTTTAGAGACACTATAGCGGTCTCTGCATTAGGATTGAGGACGTACTCGAAGACCGTCGGCCCCACCTGCCCGTAGGGCCACGGGTTCGCCCCGTACATAGTGTACACAGCAGTGAATGCGTTACCGAACCGGACTAGGGCGTTGAGGTGCGCTGTTACTGAGTAGTAGCCGTCCGGGTCGCTCACTGTCAGCGCGTTACCGGCGCCGTCTACTACGAGCGCGTTGTCCGGTGTGATGTAGATGGTGTATCTGTCCCAGCGCACAACGATACTTGCAGCCTCGTGGTGTATCTCGAACTCGATGAACGACACGCCGTTGTTTCTCGCCCAGTCGTCGAGAAGCGCGAAGAAGTCGCCGACGATCGTATTGGTTATCGGCGTTGAAGCAGACACGGACGGTGGCGCGGGCGGCAGGAAGGGGCTCTGACTTGGAGCGTTGGGGCTGGCGAGCCTAGAGGGCGTGGGCATGCTCAGGTAGAACCTTCCCGCCCAAACCGCGATGACGTTGAGCATGACGCCGAGCACGTACGTTGCGTAGTTCATGTCGTTGTACGCGCCGACGTAATGTTTCACGAACAGGTTGTCGTCTATGTCCACCCACGCGGTGTTGTCCCTGAGACGCACCGAGCCGGTTGCTACAATGCTGTTGAATATTGTCGCGCGCACCTCCCTCGCCTTGAAGTCGAGTCGCAACCTCAGGTCAGCTAGCGTTGTATCGCTTGTCATCTGCCGGATTACCCTTGCCCTGTAAAAGTTTACGACCAGGTCGTTGACCACGAGACCCCACCCGTTTAAACTAATGTATAAACAAGGCTATAAGCTTGCAGCGTCAACGCCGCGCTCCTCGAAGCTCCGCTTGTCAAAAACGTAGTAGCCGGGCGTCTCCCAGTCGTAGTCCTTCAAGTCTAAGCATTTTATACGCGTGGATGGACTGAAGTGCACGCAGAGCAACGCCCTAGCACCGAGCCTCTCTGCGAACTCCATCAACTGCTTGAACCGCTCTTTCTCGAGATATACGTCCCTCGGCCTCGAGAAGTGCTTCACTTCAATTAGCAATACCTCGCTCCCCCCGTCCCTGCGGCGGATCGCTGTCAGGTCGGGCAGTTTCTGGCTAGATGTGCCGCGACCACTCGCAGGCGTCCTGACAACGTAGAAGCCCCTGTCTCTCAATATCTTCATCAACACGAACTCGTATGCCCTCCCGACCGCGTACTCGCGCTTACCTGGCATTAGAGACCACCTCCAACAGGCGCTGGGCTACTACGTCCCACCTGAACCTGGGTTTCAGGACCTTCTCGCGCCACTCGAGCACTCTCGCTCTGTATTCATCGTAATTGTCGAGCAAGTCTAGCACTTTAGAGACTGCGTCCTCGACGTCAACCGTGTACCCCTTGCCGACGTGGAATATGTTGCCCGGAGATAGAGAGAAAATCCTTGA
>NZ_JBMFLY010000123.1:0-1431 GCF_049970955.1 Thermogladius sp.
AAGAAGAGTATTTGGGTATACCACTTCAGCTCCGGCGGTTGTAACGGCTGCGATATCGAGTTCGTAGACGCCCCCACCCAGAAGTACGACGTGGAGAGGCTCGGAGTCCAGCTCGTATCAAGTCCTAGGCTCGCCGACGTCCTCGTAGTGACGGGTCCTATAGCAACGATGGCCGCTAGAGCCTTGAGGACGATCTACGAGCAAATGCCCGAGCCAAAGAAGGTCGTCGCTTTAGGGACGTGAGCCTGCACGGGAGGCATCTTTGCCTGGGACCACAACGTGATCGGGGGTGCCGACAAGGTCATACCCGTCGACGTTAAAACTCCGGGCTACCCCACACTCCGGCGTGTTCTTGAAAGCCCTTGCTAGGCTCGCAGGTGTGGAGCGGGATGGGGGTAAGCTCATCCAAGAGAATACCGGAGTCTCGCGCGACGCCCTCCTAGATAGCGTTAGGCTCTTAATGAAGCAGGGGTTCAGCAACATCGTCGCTATAACGGGTGTAGACCCGAAAGAGAACACCGAGTTGATATTCCACTTGGGTGACGAGCGGGAGGTATCGTTCTCCTATTCCGTTTCACTTCCCAAGGAGGACCCGGTCATAGACGACATCCCCAGTCTCAAACCTTGCGATCGCGTTCGCGGAGACGGGTACAACTACCCTGGCCGGCCTCGCGGAGGCGTCGCCTCTAGCCAAACTACTCGTACTGGCCGGTGTCGGGGTGGAGGCCGCCCTGTTCCCTCTCGGGTCCTGGCTACCGGACGTCTAAGCGGCCGCCCCCGAGCCTGGGGCGGCCTTGATACCGAGCGCAGCCACCGGTGTCGCAAGCATTATGCTTTACAGAATGGTCCCCGCCGACACCTTAGTGAGCAGGTTCGTAGCGGTACTGGCGTCCCTCGGCGTAGTTGTCAGCGTAGAACACGTGTACAAGGAGAGCGACCTCGGGAGATTCGTGGCCTACTCTAGCACGTTCTCCTCCAACGCTATGCTTCTCGCTTTCTCTTCGAAAACAGCCTCGCGGTATCGATGGCCCTCGTTTACTACTTGGCCCACTCGCTATCCAAGACGTCCGCCTTCATACTGGCTGGGGGTCTACGTAGAGACTTCGGACACTCCAGCGCGCAGGACTTGAGAGGTGTGGCCTACGGTTGGGGGGCAATGGAGCTCAACCTAGCGCTCTCGTTGTTGAGGGTGCTCGGAGTACCCCCGCTCGTGTCCTTCTGGGGAGACTTCTACATAGCTGTCGGCCTTTTGGAGTCCAGCCCTACACTTGGCGTGTTGTTCCTGTTGACGTTGATAGCGCTGGTACCGGTAATACTGAGCGTGTTGTTCACGCTGGTGTCGGGGACCGGCGAGTCTAGACGCGCCCCCTCCACCCCTGTCTACCTAGCTGTATCCACGGCACTGAACGTACTGGCTGTAGCCCTATTCCC
>NZ_JBMFLY010000124.1:0-1268 GCF_049970955.1 Thermogladius sp.
ATCGACCCCCGCGAGAACCTCGAAACCTGCCATTTCGAAGCCCAGCGAGAGACCGCCGGGCGCGGCAAACAGGTCTATGACAGTAAACCTTGTTCTACCCACCCCTAAGCAACCCCCGAGGAGGGCTCTCCCACTCTCAAAATGCTGTATCGCGGGGTTTTTAAAATCGCGGAGAACGGGCTGTTTGTATGAACAGGTCGTTAGTTCTTCCGTCTCATAACCAGTAGGTGTTCTGTTGGTGTCCTCTCGTCTGGCAGCCCTGTCGCCGGGTTTACCCTCGTGTTGAACAGCCTCCTAGAGACGATCCTGTCGACCAGCGTCTCCAAGTGCTGGAAGCCCAAGCTCTCGAGGTGCTCTCTCAGTATCTCGTCGATCGGTACCCTCACCCCCCTGATCTTCACCGGGCCCACGAATATCGCTAGGGTCTCCACCCGACCGCTGTTCACGTTGAGGAAGTGGGCCAGCGACCTGAAGTACGTTTCGTAGAGCTTTAACAGCTTCTCGTGCCCCAGCGACTCCACTCTAGACCTGTACTCCCTGTACAGCCTGCTGTTGACCTCCACGCGGGGCGCCTCGTTGTACGGTATCTCGCGGCTCGCCAATGCCTTGAGGTCGCTCCCCGTGAAGCCGAGCCACGCGAGCTCGAGCTTGAAGCTCCTTATGTACTCTTGGGCCTGCAGGTACGGCGGTGAGGTCACCAGCAGCTTCACGTCCCTGCCCAGCCTCTCCCTGAGCGCGTCGAAGACCAGCAGTCTACCGCCCTCCCTCCAGCTGGTCTTGACCACGACCTCGACCCTCTGGGGGCCGAGCCTCCGGTACTCCTCCACCTTCTCGTAGACCCCCCTAGCGTACTCCCAGTACATGCTCTTCATCTTGGACCTCCAGTCGGTGGACAGTAGCCTCCCGACCTTCTCCTCGGCGTACTTAGACCTGTAGAGCTTGGCTATCTTCTCGTCGGAGTAGCTGAAGAACCTCGTTACCTTTAGCAGGGGGACGGCCGCCAAGTACGCTAGGCACTCGGGCTGCTCCCTCCTGACCACCCTGTGCCAGTAGCCCCACGCCCTCGAGAGGGCCTCCAAGAACTCCTTGGGGTGCCAGTACCCTATGTTCTCCCACAGCGGGACGAAGGGCTCGTCGTAGTCCCAGTCGACGTGGAGATCCCTGAGGGTGAAGTCCCTGTCGCACGTGGACGCCAAGACGAGAACCCTAGTTATAGGGTTGAGATCCCACAACTCGGCGTTCCTACCTGTGAGAGTGGCCTCAATAGC
>NZ_JBMFLY010000125.1:0-1267 GCF_049970955.1 Thermogladius sp.
ATCAGCCCCGCCCTGGGCTACACCGAGGTCGGCGAGGTCCCGTCTATTGTGAGGAGAGTCGAGGGAGACCCCGCTTTGGCTAGAGCCCTGAGAGAGAGGGGCCTCAGCGTAGTGCGGGAGTTCGACTTCGAGTCGTTCAAGAAGAGGCTCTCAAAGGCCTTCCTTTCGTGCTGCCCGCCAGCCAGGGGCTCGTAAATAGGCTTCTCCGGGAGTGTTGCGCCTTGGCATCTAATACCTCTTTCCCACCCCTGCTAGCAGGCTTCTCACCTCCCTTGGCTCCAGCCCGCTCTTTATAGCTGCGACGGCGAGTCTCAGACCCCGTGCAAAGCCTTTTAGTCTAGGGTTACGAGAGTTCCTGGAGTAGACTTCATAGACGTGCGAGAGCAGCTCTAACTTGCTCAAGTCGATTTTAAACCCATACAGGCTGACACCGTAGGGTAGCAACCCGAGCTCTACGCCGATCATGTAGCTTTTAGTAGGGATTACTGCTCTAGACAACGACTCGCCTCTCTCCACGTGTCTCACGATTCCGCCCTTGAAGCGTGTCGCGTGTAGTCCCTGCCTAATGTAATGTAGGGCTAACAACTGCTCGTTGCGCAAGCCCCTCACAGTGTAGCCCTTCAGCTCGAACCCCTCTATGTAGTTTCTCGACTTGAAGCTCAGGTTAACGCCTTTAATGTCTACTGTTAGGACGTACTCGCCCTCCCAGCCATGTTTTTGGTAGAGTTTCTTGAGTGCCGTCAAACCAACGTTGCTAATAAACACGTCGTAGTCGTTCATGTTTTCCAGGAGCGGCTTATTAGCGCCGAGAACCCTCTTAGCCAAGAAGGCTACCAGGCCTGCGCGAGAGGCCCAGACGGTTTTTTCTACGACGAGCCCGCTGGTGATGCCCACTTTACCATGGGTGTTGTGGAACGCGACGTGGTCTTCTACGAACCTCGAACTGGGCACGGCATCGTCGTCTGTTACTATGGTGAGGTCGTACTCCTCCGACACCCTGAAGATCTCGTTCATTGCTTCCTCAAAGAAGCCGCTTTGTTGTACTCTGACCTCGATGTCCAGCTTGTCCTTATATTCGTCTACAATGTCGAGTGTCCTGTCCCCCGGGCTCGGCTTGTAGACTACTAGTACACGGAAGCCCCCCAGGGTCTGGTCGCACAGCGCCTTCAGAGTAGAGCGGATAGCATAGCCTGTCGACGCATTCCTGTAAGTAGGTATGGCGACGAGCACTCTCAAGTCTTGAGACCACCTATCCAGAGGCTGGTGA
>NZ_JBMFLY010000126.1:0-1209 GCF_049970955.1 Thermogladius sp.
GCAAGTGCCCGGAGGGGTCTATAACGGCATACTTCGACCTAGACACCGTCTACAACAATAGTTTTCACAAGGTCGTAGAGGTGACCGAGGCCCACCAACCCGTGTACGCTATTAATACACTAGCCGGAAAAAGAGAGCATATATTATCCAGAGGCGGCTGGAGAGACTTGATGTGCGGGGAAGACAAAGAATTCTGGGTTAGGGTAGGATTCTCAGTAGCGATCCCAGTAATGGTCGGGCTCAACGCTGAGCCGGCTCTTATCGATTACGCAAGAGAAAAAAGGTATGCCAAGAACGTTGTAAGTTACGTGAGCAGAGTGGTAAGAAGCGACATCGACTACTACAGAGCCCTGGGCTTAAACCCCGCCGAGCTACTTGTTTATAAAAGGAAGAGATACACCCTTATTTTCCCATTCTACACACCCTACGTGTTAATCAAGGGGTCGTACAGGTACATTAAGACGGTTAGTAACAACGTGGCTCTCGAGGTCAGCGTCGTATCTAAGATGGTTAACCCCAGGGAGCATGGTATAGACGACTCTCTATTCTTCGTGGGCGTCAGCCAGGAGACTCTCGAGAGGCTAAGAGACCCCGGTGAGGTCGATGTAGTTGTTAAGGGAAAGGTCGGTAGGGTTATTAAGATAACGCGTGAACCAACATATTACAGGGTCATCTACATAAAAACCCGAGAGTCTTCCGCTATGCAATGTTTCTCCTTAAAGGTGTTAGGTCTGTAGAGGTGCTAGAGTAGTGGAAGTGGTGATCGTACACCCCCTCCTCGAGATAGGGGGTGGCGCCGAGAAGCTGGCTATCGAGATGCACCGGGCCCTAGCCGAGATGGGCTTCGAGAGCAGGATCGCGACCTACTACCTGGACTGGGAGAGGCTGGTCGAGGTCGTCGGGCTGCTCTCGCCTGGCTTCAAGCCTTTGATCGAGGCGAGGCCCCTCCCCCCGTCAGCCAGTATAGTCGACCTCCTCGCGAGGGCTTTGACGGGCGACCGGTTGACGAGGCTGAGAAGGGCTCTTCTAACCAGTATCTTAGTGAAGAACATCAAGAGGGAAGCGGGCGGGGGCGTCGTCGTGGACACCGCCTCGCACGTCCCCACGCCCGTTGACGTAGCCTACATACACGTCCCGCTCATAACCCCCAGCGGTAGGAGGGGGTTCGTGTGGAGGAGCTACGAGACCCTGCTTAAAAGGCTGGCCGAC
>NZ_JBMFLY010000127.1:0-1112 GCF_049970955.1 Thermogladius sp.
AACGGGGCTGGGCGGAGGCGGGGTGGGGGAAAAGGACGCCCATTAGACCCGATGAGGTAGGCGAGCCCCACTCCCATTCGGAAACGCTACCTGTAACTACAGAGCACTACCCTCCACCAGCTCGCCGAGAACGTCGGGCCCTCAGTTGGTCCCCGCGCCGTCCTTTTCACGAACCTTCCTGTCGGCCCGGTCGCCTGGAGAGGAGGTCCAGCACCTGCTGGACTACTCTCTCGGCACTAGTCGACGCCTCGAAGGGCTTTAGCTCGAGCACTGCTATCTCGGAGCACCCTAGAGACTCCAGCAACTTCTTAGCCTCGGCGCCCTTGCCTCCCCACCCGTGGACGTCTACGAATAGCACCTTGCCGCAACCCGCCTTGTGCGCCACCAGCTCGAGTGCGAACTTGACGAGGGGGAACACACTGTTCTCGTAGACGGTCGAGACGACCACTATTAGGCCGGCCCCGAGGGCGTCGTTGACGATTTCGCTGACGTGGTGCCGGTGCTTGTCGGTGAAACCGCGCACGCTGACCTCCACGCCCTCTTCTTTGAGGCGCCGGCCCAACTCCACCACTAGCCTCTCGGAGTGCCCGTACATGGAGGCGTATAGCAGCACGACCTTACCGCCTCTGCTAGTCGACCAGTCCAGGTATAGGTCGAGTAGAACGCTTGCCTCCGCTCTATCTAGGACGAGCCCGTGGCCTGGGGCCACAAGCTCGCTCGACCATATCGCCTCTTTTAGCTTACCGGACGCCTTGACCACGAAGTCCCTGTAGTGGGCCACTACGCCTGCGAAGTACTTCCGTGCGAGGGCGTAGTACTCTCTCCTCTGCTCCTCGCCGAGCTCCCTTAAAGCTACGGCCCTGTGGGAACCGAAGGAGCCGAAGACGTCGCAGGTGAAGAGCACGCCCAGCTCCTCCACCTGCGTCACGATGGTCTCTGGCCAGTGGAGCCACGGGACGTGGCTGAACTTAAGGGTCAGCGGGCCCACCGGTAGCTTCTCGCCGTCGGCCACCGGCTTGAAGTCGGGCTCCAACCCGTAGAAGTCCTTGATGAGCTTCTTGGTCAGGGGGTGGCCGAGGACCCTCACACCCCTTCTAGCCTCGAGCACCTCG
>NZ_JBMFLY010000128.1:0-1045 GCF_049970955.1 Thermogladius sp.
CGAGTAGCCTCCTAAGCATGGCTGTCGACCCGAATAAAATCTCGTACGGGGTGGGATAAAAGTGTTGAGGTAAAGGGAACATTTATGGTGAAAAGAGCCAGTTTAATACCCGAATATTACCCTAAGCGATCTCCGCAGGAATATCGTTGTTACACTTATAAGTTATGCTAGCCAAATAACTATAGCGGGGTGGAAGACTTGAAGGCGATAAGCCCGGTCATAGCCACGGTCATCATCGTCGCGGTGACAATAGCCGTAGCGATCGCTGTAGCCCTCTGGATGACTGGGCTTGTGGGCGGCTTCACCGGCACCGAGAACCTCCAGATAGTCAACGCCTACGCTCTGGCGACAACCGACGGGAAGGGGTGGAACGTATACCTGTCTGTTAAAAACGCTGGTACAACGACGGCCACGATTGACCAGATATTCGTGAACGGGATACCGTACGCGTCTATAACGCTAACATCTCCACCGGGCACTATATCACTCGTGTCTCCGACCTCTTTACCGGTCACGCTCTCCCCAGGACAAGACACAAGTATACAGCTGTACATCCCGAAAGGCTCGGGCCAGGCTCTATCCTTCTCTCCCGGGCAGCAGGTCGAGATCAAGCTACACACCGCGAGCGGCAAGACCTACCCTGTCCAGATCGTCCTACCTTAGCGGCCCAGGTTTAATTACCACATTTTTTCCCACCCGCTTTTCGCGTATCGCCTGGTGCCACGTTCGATGCCGGGTTACAACTAGTTAGCATGAGGTAGTGTAAGGGCAGCTAAGGAGCTGGGCGTAAACGCGTTTAGTAAAGCCAGTAGCCCTTCTTCCATAGAGGCGTGCCGTCAAAACCGCCTCCCAGACTTTTTCCTGGCCCTCGAGATCGCGTCGTTGAGTACGTTGGAGGCCTTCACCGTGTCCTCGGGGGAGACGACCATCATTGTCTCGCTGTAGCTGGAGGTTATCTGTACAATGTTTATCCCGGCCTGGGCGAGGAGGCTGGTTACGTACGCTATTAGCCCCGGCGTGTAGACGTTCTCCACGGGGCTCACGA
>NZ_JBMFLY010000129.1:0-1040 GCF_049970955.1 Thermogladius sp.
AACGAGAAGACAACGTTGTTAGCAACTATAGGCACGCCTCTGACACCCGTCACCCTTGCCAGCGGCGGGGGCGCCATTTTGTCGACCGCGAGTGCGTACAATATCCTTATTGCCGCTAACCATGTCGTGTAGGCAGTGTTGAGGAACCACATGAAGGCCGCTAGTCCTGCCAGGAGTATCAGGTACTTGTCGCTGGTGAAGAGGGACAGGTACACGAAGATCGACGGGGGTACCAGGGGCCTCCCGCTGAGGCTCTCCAAGACTCCGCGGTAGTTGTAGTAGAGGTAGGAGTGCGACGCGACGAGGCTTACCCCTAGCTTGGCCTCGACGACGAAGGGGACTAGGAGGTAGAGAGCGAAGACTGTCAGGAAGCCGAGCAGGTAGCCCCTCGTGTACGACTTCACGGGGTCTTCGACCTCGCCGGCTACGAAGCTGGCCGACTCCAGCCCCGCGTAAGCCCAGAGAGCGGCGACCATCATACCACCGGTGGCGGCCGCGAGAGGAGCCGGGGTCAGAGGGGTCACCCCTCTGACGGCCCCCTTCAATGCGGCGTCCTCGAGTAGCACGGGGTTTAAACCGGTGGCTCTAGCCCAGTTCTCGTATATAGTGCCGGGGTCTGCGAGGTACAGGGCTGCCGTGTACGCGAGCGTGATTAACAGCGGCGTTACCACTATTGGGGCCAGGACCCACTTCAGCCTCCTAGTCCCCACGCTCGCGAGGATGAATAGTGCCGCTACAACTAGTACGCCCAGGTAGAGCTCCGTCAAAGGCTGGTCTAACACCACGCCCAGGTCCACCAGGAGCTGGTCGCCTGAGGCGAGCCCGGCCAAGAGGACGTTCCCCGCCAGCGCCTTGAGCCCGTAGTATACGAGGAAGCCTAGAGAGAGCAGACCACCGCTGGCGGCCATGTAGTACCAGACCGCGATGAAGGACACGACGGGAGAGACGGCCCTGGATATCAGCACGTAGGGCGCGGCCGCCCTCTGGACGTTGAGCGCGACGTACATGAAGGCGAGGACCACCGGGACGTAGACCAGGCC
>NZ_JBMFLY010000130.1:0-1014 GCF_049970955.1 Thermogladius sp.
CCCGACACCAGCGTGAACAACACGCTCAGTATTACCGGTACCAGCGCTATCAACGTCAACAGGAACAACACGCCAAGTGTCGGGCTGGACTCCAAAAGGCCGACAGCTATGTAGAAGTCTCCCCGGAAGGACACGAGCGGGGGAACTCCGAGCACCCCCAACAACTTGAGCGCTAGGTTGAGCTCCATTGCCCCCCAACCGTAGGCCACACCTCTCAAGTCCTGCGCGCTGGAGTGTCCGAAGCCTCTACGTAGACCCCCAGCCAGTATGAAGGCGGACGTCTTGGATAGCGAGTGGGCCAGGTAGTAAACCATAGCGTTGGAAGAGAACATGCTAGAGTAGGCCACGACTCTCCCGAGGTCGCTCTCCTTGTACACGTGTTCTACGCTGACAACTACGCCGAGGGACGCCAGTACCGCTACGACCCTGCTCACTAACGTGTCGGCGAGGACCATCCTGTGAAGCATAATGCTTGCGACACCGGTGGTAGCGCTCGGTATCAAGGCCGCCCTAGGCTAGGGGGCGGCCGCTTGGACGCCCGGTAGTCAGGACCCGAGATGGGACAGGGCGGCCTCCACCCCGACACCGGCTAGTACGAGTAGTCTGGCTAGAGGCGACGCCTCACCGAGCCCGGCCGGGGTAGTTGTACCCGTCTCTGCAAAAACGAGCGCCAGGTTTGAGACTGGAGATGTCGTCTATGACCGGGTCCCACTTTGGGAAGCGAAACGGATAGGAGAACCATACCTCCTGCTCGTCACCCCAGTGGAATATCAACTCGGTGTTCTCTTTTCGGGTCTACACCCGTTATAGCGACGATGTTGCTGAACCCCTGCTTCGTTAAGAGCCTAACGCTATCTAAGAGGGCGTCGCGCGAGACTCTGGTATTTCTTGGATGAGCTTACCCCCACCCCCACTCCACACCTGCGAGCCTAGCGAGAGCTTTAAGGAACACCCCCGGCTATGCTGGGTAGCCCGGTATTTTTACGTCCAAGGGTATGACCTTGTAGACACCCC